>JAKVAS010000164.1 GCA_022448165.1 Crocinitomicaceae bacterium
ACAAAATGTCAGAAGAAGTTACAAAACCACAAGGAAAAGGTATGGGAGTCGCAGGATTCGTTATTGCATTAGTAGGATTATTATTTGCTACTTTCGTAATTGCTGCAACAGTTGTTAATGTAGGCCTTGGCGGAGGAAAAGGGCTGCTTTATTTTTGGTTAATCCTTTGTATTGGATCAGTTGTTTTATCTGTAATGGGTATGATGAAACTTGGGAAAACAGGTGGAAAAAAAGGGTTAGCAATTGCAGGTTTAGTTGTAGGTATTGTTGCAACTATTTGGACTGGCTTAGGATTAGCTACTGTTAGTGCTGCTGAAGGTGCAGGGTTAAACCAATTAAACAACCTTGAGAACAATGCTGATTTTCAAGACATGATGAATGACCTTGAGGAGTTAGGAAATAACTAGAACATAATCTAGATAGACTTTAAAAGCCCTTGCTATCGCAAGGGCTTTTTTAATAGTAGAAACATGAGCAACACTGAAATCACTCAATTGGCATTTATGTAATCGCGTTTACTTTCGTAGTTTATTATTAATTTCCTTAACCTAACAATAGAAAAATATGAATTATTCGTTCTATAATTTTGACCCAATAATGCTAGTGATAGTTATCATTCTAGCAATCGGAATATATTTAGCCATTTATATTCCATACATATTAAATATTAAAAACACGCTGGAACAAATTCGTCCAAGCAACCGCTCAGTTGAACCATCCAATGCATGGTTACTCATTATTCCTCTATTCCAAATAATCTATCAATTTATTATCTACCCAAAACTCAGCGAATCTATTCAACGAGAATGTGAGTCAAGAAACATTAATAAACAGGGAGATTATGCAAAGAATTTAGGGGTTGCCCTTTCTATATTGAGCTTAAATGGTATAGTTAAATATTTTATGCCTGGACTTGGTTCATTGATGGGATTAGGCTCCTTGGTTGTATTCATTATTTTTTGGGTGAAAATATATAACTTCAAAGATTTATTCAGAAGAATCCCCGAAGGTGACAATATTATAGGTGGAGGATCCACTGATTTACTTGATAATTAAACAATATAAATGGAAGATTTAAACGATATATTAGATCATAATATTAAAGGTGCGCCAAGCACAAAACGCCCCGCGTTTATTACTGTACTTTGTATACTCACCTGGGTAGGAGCAGGACTTGGATTGTTAACAACATTATACAGTTTTTTCACAATAGGCACTCTAGAAACAACGTACGAGAATTTTAGCTCTTTTTCTTCTGAAAACTTTGATGTAGCTAAAATCGTTAAATGGCAACGCTTCTCGATATATGCTAATGTATTTGGAAACATCCTTTGTTTAATAGGTGCATTTCTCATGTGGAACCTTAGGAAAATTGGATACTATATCTACTTACCTGGTCAAATTATTCCTTTAGTAATTGGAACATATGCTGCTTTATCTATTTCTTCTATCCCAATTCTAGGTGGTCTTGGGATCTTCGGTGCTGCTCTCGGAGCAATATTTCCTATAGCGTTTCTTATTATGTATGGATTGAATTTACGTCATATGCGCTAACGAATAATTTACTAAGCTCCATTAATACTATCGATTCGCAAATATTTTTCACACTTTTGTAGATCGATTATTAATACAGCGATTTTTATAGAGTGTAATGACCAATTAAGCATTAAAATTTGGATAACAGCTCTAGATTTAACCTCAAGGTGACTATTATAAGTTGTTTGTTGATTATCGACATAATCTTGTTGTAATTGCTACAAGAAGTATTGGTATTCTATATTACTGTCATTTATAGTTAACCCCTATAGATTCAGTTGTGGAAATAAATTAAGGTATAAATAAAAATTAAATACAATTAATAACATGAGTAAACAAGACGATTTATTAGACCCGGATTTCGAAGAAAACATAGGCAATTTTGGTCAAGGTCAACAATTACCGAATGCTACAGCAACGTTAGTATTAGGTATTTGCTCTATTGTAGGATGTTGGCTTTGGGGAGTTCCAGGTTTAATATGTGGCATAATTGCATTGTCTTTACATGGTAAGGATAAAAAAATGTATGCGACTGCACCAAGGAAATATGAAACTTCCTTTAAGAATGCCAAGGCGGGATTTGTTTGTGCAATCATCGGGACTTCACTTTCAGCAATTACATTTTTATTTATTGTTATTGCTTTAGCTTCAGGGCCTGGAACAATGAGGTTTTGATTCAGTGTAGTTGGAAAGAGCAATTCGGTATTGAATGCCTTACTTGTGGGTTTCAACGTTCGGTTGTTCTACTTTTTCAAGGAGATGTTTTAGGAAGTATCAAAATGTTTCCCTCAACAATCCCTTTGATAATATGCTTTGGACTTCTACTGGTACACTTAAAAATAAAATTAAAAAACGGGGCTAAATGGCTCACAATTCTATTTGCATCTTCTGCAGTGTTAATGGTGATTAACTACGGAGTTAAGATGGTAATGGGAACAAATATTCATTAGATAATTAATACGAACATGTCAGACGATAAGAAAATAATATTTTCGATGGTAGGTGTGTCAAAGAACACTCCTCAGGGAAAACAAATTATTAAAGATATTTACCTTTCCTTTTTTTATGGCGCTAAAATTGGGATTATAGGCCTTAACGGATCGGGTAAATCAACAGTCATGAAGATTATTGCTGGGTTAGACCAAGCCTATCAAGGTGATGTTGTCTTTTCTGAAGGTTATTCTGTAGGGTACCTATCCCAAGAACCTGAATTAGATGAACAAAAAACCGTGAAGGAGATCGTAATGGAAGGTGTTCAAGAAACGGTTGATGTTCTGAAAGAGTATGAAGAAATTAACAACTCTTTCATGGATGAAGCCATAATGAATGATGCCGACAAAATGGATAAACTCATAGCACGACAAGGCGAAGTTCAAGATCGGATTGACGCTTTAGATGCTTGGGAGTTGGATGCGAAATTGGATAGGGCTATGGATGCCTTACGTTGCCCACCAGATGATCAAAAAATTGAGTCTTTATCAGGAGGTGAAAGAAGAAGGGTAGCACTGTGTCGTTTACTTTTAAAGAATCCTGACATACTTTTATTGGATGAGCCAACAAACCACTTGGACGCTGAATCTATCGAATGGCTTGAGCAACATCTTCAACAATATAAAGGAACAGTGATTGCTGTAACTCACGACCGATACTTCTTAGACAACGTTGCTGGTTGGATCCTGGAATTAGATCGTGGACAAGGAATTCCTTGGAAAGGAAATTATACATCTTGGCTAGAACAAAAAACCAAGCGACTAAAAGATGAAGAGAAATCTGAATCTAAAAGACAAAAAGTTCTTTCTCGAGAGCTAGAATGGGTAAAAATGAATCCCAAAGGACGGCATGCTAAAAATAAAGCGCGTATTGCAAATTATGATAAAATGCTTGCGGAAGATGTGAAAACAAAAGAAGCAATGCTCGAAATACCAATTCCAAATGGACCACGTTTAGGTTCAAATGTAATTGATGCAATTAGTGTTTCTAAAGCTTTTGGAGATAAATTACTATACAATGACTTGAACTTTAAACTTCCTCCCGCAGGAATTGTTGGTATTATTGGGCCAAATGGCGCTGGTAAAACAACGATTTTCAAAATGATCATGGATGAATTGCAGCCAGATGGCGGTGAGTTTGCAGTAGGGGAGACAGTACAAATTGGATATGTTGATCAAACGCATGAGGAAATCAGTGATGAAAAATCAGTTTTTGAAGTTGTTTCAAACGGCTTAGAGTACGTTGAAGTCGGAAAGCAGAAGATAAATGCTCGTGCCTATCTTTCAAAATTTAATTTTAATGGTTCCGATCAGAATAAGAAAGTAGGTGTACTTTCTGGAGGAGAAAGAAATAGACTGCACTTGGCTATGACTCTTAAGACTGAGGCAAATGTTCTATTACTAGATGAGCCTACTAATGACATTGATGTAAACACACTAAGAGCACTAGAAGAAGGAATTCAAAACTTTGCTGGATGTGCTGTAGTTATTTCTCACGATCGATGGTTTTTAGATAGAATCTGTACTCATATCCTTGCTTTCGAAGGAGATTCTGAAGTTTATTGGTTTGAAGGATCTTACTCTGAATACGAAGAAAATCGTAAAAAGAGGCTTGGAGATAAAGGACCAAAACGTATTCGTTACAAGAAATTGGTAAAATAATGCAAGAGCAGCCAAACAATCCACTACATGGAGTCAAGCTGGAAACAATCCTAAATGAATTGGTAGAAAACTTGGGATGGGAACATATGGGACATTTAGTCCAAATTAATTGTTTTAACAGCAATCCAAGTATTAAGAGCAGCTTGAAGTTTTTAAGAAGAACGCCTTGGGCGAGAGAAAAAGTTGAAAAATTGTATATCGAACGTATCGTTCAATTCAAGAAATAATATGAATATTAGAAATTTAGAGCCTAAATCACTTTGGAGTCACTTTGCTGATTTAAATGCCGTTCCAAGACCTTCAAAGAAAGAAGAACGCGTAATTCAGTTTATGATGGACTTCGGAAGCAAATTGGGATTAGAAACCATTCAAGATTCTATTGGAAATGTAGTTATAAAAAAGCCCGCATCTAGAGGCATGGAGGACAAGGAAACAATTATCCTTCAATCACACTTAGATATGGTTCATCAAAAAAATGGCGACACCAAATTTGATTTTGATACACAGGGAATTGAGATGATTATCAATAATGATTGGGTTCATGCTAATGGCACAACACTCGGAGCTGATAATGGAATCGGCGTGGCTGCAATCATGGCACTTTTGTCATCTACAACAATTGATCATCCAGCACTAGAAGCCATGTTCACTATTGATGAAGAAACTGGAATGACAGGAGCAATGCATTTGGATCCAAGTAATTTTTCCGGAACAATACTGTTAAATTTAGATACTGAAGATGATGATGAATTATCTATAGGTTGCGCTGGTGGAATTGACACTAATACGACATACGATTACCAAGAAGTAGCAGTAAAAGAAAACTTTAATTGCTATGAAATTACAGTTAAAGGGTTACTTGGGGGGCATTCAGGCATGGATATTGACAAGGGGAGAGCAAATGCAAATAAATTAATGAATCGTGTTTTACATCATCTTCAGAAAGAAATGTACTTCCAACTAATTTCTATAGATGGAGGAAGCTTAAGAAATGCAATTCCAAGAGAATCTAAAGCAGTTTTAGCAATTCACCCAGATTTTAAAGCAGAATTTGAACTTCAGTTTACAACAATCACCGCTGAGATCAAAGCCGAATTCAAAACAATCGAAGAAGATCTTCAGTTGTCACTAGATGCTACACCCATGGCTGTTAAAGCAGTTTCCGATAATGATAAAAAGCGTATTATAAATATAATTTACGGGGTTCATAATGGTGTCTTTAGATTAAGTCCAGATATTGAAGGTCTTGTTGAAACATCATCTAGTTTAGCTAGAGTAATTGTAAAGGATGGTAGTTTTATTACTCAATCTCTTCAGCGAAGTAGTGTAGAAAGCTCGAAAAATGATGTAGCGAACACTATCCGTGCTACTTTTGAATCAGCAGGATGTGACGTTGTGCAAAATGGGGATTATCCTGGATGGCAACCAAATGCAGGCTCAACAATCCTTAATATTATGAACGACCTATATATATCTAAATATAATGAGCAACCACAAGTTAAAGCTTGTCATGCCGGTTTAGAGTGTGGAATTTTATCTCAACATCTTCCAAAGGTTGATATGATTTCATTTGGACCAAACATCCGTGCGGCACATTCGCCTGATGAAAAAGTACAAATTTCCTCGGTTCAAAAATTTTGGGACTATCTTTTAGACACACTGAAATTAATTCCTTCAAAAGTAGAGTAGTGGAGTCTGGAAAACCACATGAGCTCATTGAGCTAGCAAAC
>JAKVAS010000165.1 GCA_022448165.1 Crocinitomicaceae bacterium
TCAAAAAAGCCAATATTAAACTCAATATGACCCAGAAATAATCCGCTTCAAAAAAAGCATCCTTTGTTTGCTGAACATCATCCTCACTAAATCCACTCAAAAAATACCACGTCAAGTAAAGACCAATTCCAACAGGAACAACGATCTTTAAAATCTTTATCAATTTATCCTTCAAACTTAATCGATTTGATTTGTTTCTTCATTTGGAAAAACCAGTGATGGTTTAAATGACTTTGCTTCTTCAAAATCCATAAACGCATAACCAATAATAATTACTATATCTCCCGGTGCGACTCTTCGAGCTGCAGGTCCATTCAAGCAAATAACTCCTGATTTAGGCTCACCTTTAATAACATACGTCTCGATGCGCTCTCCATTATTAATATTCACAATTTGAACACGCTCACCCTCAATCATATTTGCCGCCTTCATCAGCTCTTCATCAATAGTAATACTACCAATGTAATTCAAATCGGCCTGCGTTACCTTTACTCTATGAATCTTGGATTTACAAACTTGTATTAACATCTTCTAGGATTAATTTCTGCGTAAAGTTATTGATTTTCTTTCATTGCAACGAGCTGCATATTATCAATCAACCTTACGGGACCACAAAAAGCAGCCATACACGCATGAGCTCCAGGAGCCCACTCTTTCAATTCCTGCAAGGTTAAAGGATCAACAATTTGGAAATACTCCAATTCAAGTTCACTATTAGAAAACAACTCCTTTACAAATGCCTTTACCTCGCTTATCGTCTTACTTTCGGATAATTCCTTGGACTTCGAAAGCGCATCAAAAATAACTAACGCCTCTTCCTTTTCCCTTTCAGAAAGTCTCACATTCCTACTACTGCTCGCTAACCCAGATTTTTCTCGTACAATTACACAAGGAACTATTTCCACAGGAAGGTCAAATGCAGCTGTCATATATTGAATAACCGCTAATTGCTGAAAATCCTTTTCACCAAAAAAAGAGTGGGTTGGTTTAACCATTTCAAAAAACTGCTTGATCACATTTACCACCCCATCAAAATGCCCTGGACGAAACCTCCCTTCCATCACATTTCCTAGATCAGCTAGATCTAATTGAACCTCTTCATAATCTTTCGGGTAAACCTCTTCAACAGAAGGAGCAAAAACCAAAACATCTCCAGCCTCCTTTAACAATTCAACATCCTTTTCTAACATTCTTGGATACTTATCCAAATCGCCGGCATTATTAAATTGCTTTGGATTCACAAAGATACTCACCACGACACAGTCGCACATTTCAAATGCCTTATTAACCAATGATATATGGCCATGATGTAGCGCTCCCATTGTTGGAACCAATCCAACAGTTTCAACCAATTGTCTCGACTGGATTTTATTTCTTAGCGCCTCAGCACTTCTAAACACCTGTGCATTACCCATTTTGATTCCTTTAAAGGCGGACAAAACTATCCGTTTTTGTTGAAGTTCCACTTTTTTTTCTATATTTTTGTAAAGTTTTTTATCAAAAAAAGTTTCATGGAGAAAAAGAAAGTACTTTTTATCTCTCAGGAGGTATCGCCATTTTTACCAAAATCAGAGGTTTCGACTACAGCTAGAAACTTGGCGCAGGGAGTTCAAGAAGGAGGAAAAGAGATTCGTGTGTTCACACCTCGATTTGGAGTAATCAATGAACGCAGACATCAGCTTCATGAAGTAATTCGTCTCTCAGGGATGAATATGATTATTGATGACACTGATCACCCACTAATTATCAAAGTCGCTTCTATTTCAGCAGCGCGTATGCAAGTTTACTTTATTGACAACGATGAATACTTCAGACGTAAGTCAACATTTTCGGATGACAAAGGTGAACACAAAGACAACGATGAACGTTCAATGTTCTTTTGTCGTGGTGTATTAGAAACCGTTAAGAAACTAGGTTGGCAACCAGATGTAATTCACTGTAACGGTTGGATGACAGCATTAATGGCACTTTATGTGAAGAAATTATATAAAGATGAGCCTCACTTTGCAAACACAAAGGTGATCTACAATATCTATAACGAAGGGTTTAACAATAATTGGGATCCACGGTTTGCTGAAAAACTTAAATTTGACGGATTCGCAGATGATATCACGATAGATTTTAAAGAACCTAGTTTGGAAAACATTACTAAGGCAATTACAAAATATGTTGATGGAATTAGCGTTGGTAGTGAAGAGTTAAGTCCTGAATTGCGTGCAGTTTTTGACGCCGCCGAATGTCCAAAGTTGGATTGGGTAGCAGAAGAGAACCAATTGAAGGAAACTCAAGATTTTTTAGACAAAGTAATTGAAGCAGAAGTTCTCATATAGAATGAAACATATACAACCATCCTCGTGGCGGAAAGGCATCGTTCTTTCCGCTACTTTTTTGTTCGCATCATTAATGATGTTCTCTTGTAAGAAGAAAGAAACAACTCTCGGACAAAATAGTATTGATCAAAACAACTTATTATCCTCAGCAGGGATTGACACGTTCACTTTGACGACATACACCATTGAAGAAGACTCTGCGCGAACAGACGCGTCTTTATTTTCTTTACTTGGATCTTATGATGATCCTGAATTTGGCCCGGTAAACGCTGAAATTTATACTCAAATTAAAATGTCAACGGAAACCGTTGATTTTGGTGACGTATCAACGATTACTTCTGTAGACTCATTTATAGTCGGGCTTGAGTATGCTGGTTCTTATGGAAATCCTATTACCTTCGATCTAGAAGTTTTTAGAATCACTGACCCAGACCCTCTTCACCTCGATTCAAACTACTATGCATTTAGCACAAAGATCGTTGATAATACCGACAATCTAATTCTTGCTGGACACGAGTCTCAAGAATTAAACACTGATGGGGTAACCGTAATTGGTTCTGATACAACTTCTAGAAAGCAATTACGAATTCCACTTGACACAAACTTAGCCCGTACCTTCATTGATGATGCCGCACTTAATAATCCTACAGCATTCTCTTCAAATGAAGAATTTTTAAACTATTTCAAAGGACTTTATATTCGTGTCAATCCTTCTTCTGTTAATTCTCTAATGCCAGGCGACGGAGGAGTATTTTACTTTAACCCTACAGGATCTCGTGTATCCATCTACTACACTCAGGATGGGGTGCAAAAGTCCTATGACTTCTCAATGAATAGTTCTGAATGTGCTAATTTGAATCATATAGATATTGACAACACAAGTAAGCAAGTTGAGACTGTAATTAGCGATTCGACATTCGGACAAGAAGAATTCTACGCTCAATCATTTAAAAGTCAAGCGGTAATTGAGTTCCCTGGAATTGAAAACCTTCCAAAAGATGCTGTGATTCACTCAGCAACATTAGAACTCCCTGTGCAATATCAAACAGGAGCTGATTTTCCTCCAGGATTGGATCTCACAGTGACAACGAGACTTACGGAAGATGATGATGAACTATACTCTATTGGAGTTCTTGGACCATATGACAATTATAAAAAACAATTTTCAATCAATCTTCGAAACTATGTTCAAGAGGTTGTAAATGGAAACGTTGAACATACGGAACTCATTGTATATCCTATTTTATTCTTTACGACCGTCGAACGTATTATATTCAATGGTCCTGACTCAGGAAACAAAGCACAGCCAAAGTTGACTGTCGTTTATACCGAATTTTAAATTCTCATTTATATGTGTGGAATTGTCGCTTACATAGGACAAAAGGAAGCTTATCCAATTATTGTTAAAGGCTTAAAAAGATTAGAGTATCGTGGTTATGATAGCTCTGGAATTGCCCTGCAAGGGAATAATTCAATCAACATCTATAAAAAACAAGGAAAAGTAGTAAACCTAGAAGAGTTTACTGAAAACCTTGATCGCTCCGGTACTGTTGGTATTGGTCACACGCGATGGGCAACTCATGGCGAACCTAATGATGTTAATGCACACCCTCATTATTCAGAGGATAAAGATTTAGCTATCATCCACAACGGAATCATTGAAAATTATGATTCCCTTAAACATCAATTGCTTTCGAAAGGATATACTTTCCGAAGCGAAACTGACACTGAAGTTCTTTGTTATTTAATCGATGATATTCGAAAGAATACCGGGGCAAAACTTGGAGAATCTGTGCGAATGGCTTTACAACAAGTCGTAGGTGCTTATGCCATTGTTATAATGTCAAAAGATGAACCAAACAAATTAATTGCTGCGAGAAAAAGTAGTCCATTAGTTGTTGGAATTGGAAAAGAAGGAGATTTTTATCTTGCTTCCGATGCCACTCCCATTATCGAGTATACAAAGCAGGTAGTTTATTTAGCGGATGAAGAAATCGCAGTAATTAAACGAGGAAGCGAATTAAAACTATATGGTATTGACGATGTAGAGAAAACACCATATATTCAGGAGCTAGAGCTACATTTAGAAGCGATTGAAAAAGGCGGGTATGAGCATTTCATGTTAAAAGAAATTCATGAACAACCCCGTTCTATTGAAGATTGCTTCCGAGGAAGGTTGAATGCAAGTGAAGGTCGTGTTTCTTTAGGCGGAATTAAAGAATATGAAGAAAAAATCATCAATGCCAATCGCGTAATCATGATTGCATGTGGGACGTCTTGGCATGCATGCTTAGTTGGAGAATATCTTTTTGAAGATCTTGCTCGAATCAATGTTGAAGTTGAATATGCTAGTGAATTTCGTTACCGTAATCCAATTATTGGAGAGAATGACATTGTCATTGCAATATCGCAATCAGGAGAAACAGCAGACACTCTTGCAGCATTGGAGTTGGCAAAATCTAAAGGAGCAACTATACTTGGAATTTGCAACGTTGTAGGCTCATCTATTTCAAGAATTACAGATGCTGGATCATACACACATGCCGGTCCTGAAATTGGGGTTGCCTCTACAAAAGCTTTTACTGCTCAGGTTACAGTATTAACACTAATGGCTCTTTCTTTAGCCAAACAAAAGAATGCAATCAACGAATCAAAATATCGTGCAATGCTTTCTGGATTAGAAGTAATCCCACAAAAAGTACAACAAGTGCTTGAAAAGAATTCTGAGATGGAATTTATTGCCTCTCAATATCAATCTGCCTCTAACGCATTGTACCTTGGAAGAGGAAGTTCTTTTCCCGTGGCACTTGAAGGAGCTTTAAAACTAAAGGAAATTTCATATATCCATGCTGAAGGCTACCCTGCAGCTGAGATGAAGCATGGTCCTATTGCTCTTATTGACGAAGAAATGCCTGTATTTGTTATTGCAACAAAAGGAACTTCATACGAAAAGGTAGTTAGTAACATTCAAGAGGTTAAAGCAAGAAAAGGGAAAATCATTGCAATTGTTACTGAAGGAGACACCCAGGTTAAAGAAATCGCTGATCACACAGTGGAAATTCCAGAAACGGATGAGCATTTAGTACCATTACTTGCGACTATTCCTTTCCAATTACTTTCTTATCACATTGCTGTAATGCGCGAATGTAATGTAGATCAACCGCGTAACCTGGCGAAATCTGTTACGGTAGAATAATCCAACACTGTTAAAAAATGGTGGCCACTTGTGGAAAAGTGGACAATCACGATTTGTGGTTTGGTTTTTGCTTCCTGTATATTTGAAAGCAAACCATTGAAACAAACTACATCGTGAAAACTCTTGTCGCAACCTTCCTATTGTTATTAAGGACATCCGCATGTTCTCAAAATGGGTACGTCTTGCAAACTATTGCGGGCGGTGATACCACCTATTTGCATCAGCAAGGACAAATTTATTGGAAGTTGTACCAAGGGGTTAAAGACG
>JAKVAS010000166.1 GCA_022448165.1 Crocinitomicaceae bacterium
AATGCGTTTTAATAGAGTTTGTAATCCAGTTTAGCCATATTTATTCGGATTTGAAAAAGGAATTACTTGTGAACAAGTTATATACAGCTGTGTACAAAATTTATCTTCCTTTCACTCAAAAATGCGTTTCATTTTTTCTGTCTTATTCTTTTTGAAGAAATTTTTCATTGACAGGTTTTCTAATTTAAAGTTTTTGAATGATTTAAAATTAATTGGGAGAAATAGTTGAGTTAAGTAAGGTATCAATAGTAACTAAAGAGTGAAATTGAAAGTTTAATTTGAATTGATAGGCGATAATGAGGAGAATATGCAGCTCTATGAGAACAATATTTTGGTTCTCGATTTAGATTATAAACTCATGTTTTTAATACAACAATATGTAATCGATTCTAAGCAAGAAAATTTCCAATTTGAGAATGATTATTCCATATATGGGAAAAATTGAAATAGACTGGTTTTTTCAGAATTACCGATTTTATTGGGATTCAATAACTTCTAGTATGAGTTGGCATGAATTTGCGGTATTAGTAAGCTGGTCGAAACAAATAATATTAAAATCATGAATAATTTTTTCTTATTAATACTTACAGCAATCACTCCTGCAGTTTCTTTTTGTCAGCTGCAAAAGCCAAGTGTAATAAACGAACACTCTCAGCAAAACAACAAAGAGCAAAACTATCAGTCAGTTGCATGCAATGTACAGAAGTCCTACGGCTGTTGGGAAGAGCTGGACGGAAGTTATACGAATATAACCAACAGTTTCACAGGCGCTTCAGGCACCTACGCTGCAAGTTATCCCTTGGATGATGGCTCTTATGGTCCCATTGATCTGGGCTGGACGTATTCTTATTATGGAGAAACCTTTACCTCAATATATATTAATGTGAATGGAAATATAACCTTTGGAGACCAATACAGTGCTTATTCGGCTTCTGGCTTCCCGTCTGCTTCTGTTCCTGGAATGATAGCTCCTTTTTGGGGAGATGTTGATCTGAGAGGTACTGGCACAGGAGCCAATCAGGTATACTTTAAACTTGAAAGTAACCGAATAATTATTCAATGGATAGGAGTGGGGTACTATAACCAAAACACAGATGTCACCAATACTTTTCAATTGATATTGACAGATGGAACAGATCCTTCTTTAGGTACAAATTACAATACTAGATTTGCCTATGGAGACATGAACTGGTGCGTTGGAGATGCCAGTGGAGGAAGTAATGGCTTTGGTTCAACGGTCTATGCAACTGTTGGTGCTCAAACAAATACCGGTTCTAACTATTACCAAATTGGCTTGTTTGGAAAAAATAACTACGATTATGATGGAGCCGGGGGTGAACTGGATGGTGTGCATTATTTGGATGGACGCTGTGTGACAATGGATTTGACTAGTATCAACGTCCCTCCAGTGGCGAACGATCTTCCTAATTCAAGGGAGGTTAATCTCTGTCCTGGTATGACCTACAATTTAACTTCCAATTTTGTCGCACCCGAAGTTACTCAATCGACTTCAACTGTAGTTAGTAATTCTACCTTGAGTAATTTTTCATCTTCATCATCAACTGGGAACCTATCAGAGCAAACTATTACAATAGTCACTACAGAAGCGGATATAGGTACTCATGTGGTGACTTATACAGCAACTGACAACGGAAGCCCTGTAGGTGTTACAGTTGACTCTATAACGATTAATGTGTTTGATTGTGCTGAGCAAGGTACTCCTGCTTCTTTGGAATTTGATGGTGTGGATGATTACGTCTATGTGCAACATCATTGGCCTGGTCTCTTCAGTGGAGCAACGGGAACATTTGGGGCCTGGGTTTATCCAGAGACCCAGACCAGCACAGGAGAGGTCCCTTTCATGTTTAAAGATGAGCAATTCTTTCTGGGAATGAATGGCGCTACAGGAATTCCTAAGTTTAAAATATTTGTCACCGACACCTGGTATACGGTGAATGGGGTTTCAGCCCTGCCAACTGATAGATGGACGCATGTAGCAGGAACATTTGATGAGACAACAATTAAAATTTATGTTGATGGTCAATTGCAAGCAACCGGAAGTACAAGTGACCATGCAGACACCAGTCCTCATCATCTTTACTTTGGCAAAAATACACTGACAGACGACTTTTACAAAGGTAAACTTGATGACTTGCAAATTTGGAATGGACTTTTTACTGGAGAAGAAATTGGTGAATATCGATTCGAATTAGGGTCGGCTGACACTATGTATTTAGAAGCTCATTACAAGTTGAGACGTGGTGTGGTGGTTGATGATGAAAAATCAGATTACGCTGGCGTATTGTTCAATTTTGATTCGGAAAATTGCTGGAAAACAAACTACGCTACAGTCTGGAGTGGAGCAGAAAGCAATGAATTTGATGAAAAATCGAACTGGGAAGAAGGTTTTGTTCCAATTCGAGTAGCGAGTGGAAATACCGAGGCAACCCAGTATGTAGTGATAAAGAAAGTTGAAAGTGGAAACGTACCATTTGATTTAAATACTGACGCTGAGGTAAACGATATCATTTTCAACAGTCAAAGTGGGGCCACCATCAATACATTGGGTAACCTAAAAGTGTATAAAAATCTAAGAACTTATGAATCTCCAAATTATCTAGGAGATGTAACCATATCGGGACTTTCTGCGCAAAATTTTTATGGAGAAAACAATTTCTACAACCTTAATATTAACGGTAATGTAACACTACATTCGGATCAAAAGATATATAGACTACTAACACTGAACACAGGTGTTTTAGATGTGAACGGTTACGAAGTAAGATTGGTTTCCGATAGCACATATACGAGTGCTCTCTATCATAATTCAGGCACAGTATCCGGGGATATAACAATGGAGCGTTGGTTGGAATTTGACGCAGAGGCAAACGGATGGCACTATATGAGTGTACCAATGTCAGGTATAACCTATAATCAAATTGATGATGACTTACCTTTAATTGGATTAGCTAATGGTCCATTAGATAATCCTTGGCCAAATGTAATGCTATATGACGAAACTAATACAAATACAAATTCGCAAATTGGTTGGTGGGGACCAGGTAATATTAACAATACCATTGATCCCACAAGAGCATTTGTTTTGTATACACCACATGAAGATCATATTATAGACTTTACAGGATCAGTGAATAACGGACAGATAGATGTTAATCTAACCAATACTGCATCTGGTAACCCGGATTCGGATGGATGGAATTTTATCGGAAATCCTTATCCTAGTATGTTAGATTGGGACTTGATCACGCAGTCACCATCTTTTCCTGAATCAGTTGATGACGCGATTTATTTTTATGATTACAATCGTAATCAATACGCAACATATATTAATGACGTAGGAACCAATGGAGGCAATCAAAATATTGGAACCATGCAAGGTTTCTTTATTCATACCAATGCTAATACAACACTTGAGTTGAACAATGATTTTCGAATAATTGGAGACAATCAGGATTACAGAGGGGCAAGTCTGGATAAAAAATTGATCAGTATTATTGTTGATGGGATGGGGTTTACTGATGAGACAGTGATAAATTTTGACGAAGACGCAACAACCTCCTTTGATATTCACCATGATGCATTGAAATTAGGCGGATATTATCTTGCTCCCAAATTATACACGAAAATTGGAATCCAAGACATTTCAATTAATTCAGAGCCTTTTCCTGAACTAAATAAAGTATATCCATTATACTTTGAGCCAAATCAAGACGGTCTGTTTACAATTGAATCCAATTACAAAGGAGACTTTGGCCCTAATGCCACTTATTACCTAGAGGACATTAAAGAAGGGGTTACACATGACTTCAGTGCGCAAGGTCCGTACTCATTTACATCAATTACTTCAGATCCAATACACAGATTCAATATTTATTTTGTAAACGGAAGTTCAAGTGAAGAGAGCGACTTAAGTTTTGATGAATTCAATATTTACAGTCTGAACAAGATACTTTATTTAAACGGGGTAAAATCCAACGCACTACTTAATGTGTATAGCCTTACCGGACAATTATTAAGACAGGATCAAATGTTAGAGCAAAATCTGGGCACAAAAGAAGTAGACATGTCGCTTCTTAGAAATGGTGTTTACATTGTTGAGCTTATTATGGATGATGAAATATACACGCAAAAAGTGCTCCTTAAATAGTAAACTCTATTATTAAGGCATAGTTTAAGGGAACAAGGAATAACTTGTTCCCGTGACTTTTGTAAGGAAGTTTGCTCATTTCTCATTTTAAATGGCTTTGATTTGTACTGTCACAACACATAGCTTTTGATCAGATTAGACATAAAATCCGGCAATTAAAATGAAATGAAGTTTTTTTGTAAAACTACTGATACAAGGAGGGTATGAATAGGTTTAAATTAAAAGAGTTTTCGGATAAAATAAGAGTTCGGATCTATATCATGTGTTAACAACAGTTTTATGAAATACCCAAAATTTATTTAACATTGATCAAGATTAACTGGATTTTACATGCATATTATTTATTTCAATTGATCCAATAGTTCAAAACATAGTTCGTCTATAATCCCCGAGTGTTTATGAAGAGCAGATATATTAGACAAAATTATGACGCCTGTTTTGTTTGTTATTCTGAATGAAACAGAAGAAGTAAAACCTCCTGTTCCTCCATTATGCCAATATTTTAGGTCACTATCTTCTGGGGTTAAGATGTGCCATCCCAACCCAATGGACATATTATCTGAAATAGAATGAGTCGCTTGTCTTGTTAATGAAAGGTCAGAATTATTCGAATTGAATTGGGCAATAATGAACTTTGACAAATCCGAGCTGCTTGAGATCAGGCCACCTGCTCCACTCATGGCGTTAAATTTCCAATTTTCAGTTGTTTTTCCTTCTGCACTAATGCCATCATAAGAGGTGATTGTTTTGAAGTAAGTTTTGGACATTTTATATCGACTAAAAATATTTTCGATTAAAAGTGAGTCAAAAGGTTTTTGTCTCCTTTTGGAAAGCGAGTAAGCCAATAGTCCAGCTCCTAAATTGGAATATGAATACTTTGATTTTTTTACTTCGTTAATTGTTAACTGATTTTTAAGGTACTCATCAAAAAGTGCAAATGAATATTCTTTATAGGGATTGTCTGGGTTTTCAATTAATAAGGGAAAAATATTACTGGGGAGCCTATATAGTCCGGAGGTATGGTTTGCTAGATCTTGATGAGTTATTTTGATTCTATTATGGAATTTGAAAGGGAATGACTTATTGATCGGATCGTTAATCTTTAGGTTGGTATTTAGTACTTCATTTGCCAATAAGGTAGATGTAAATATTTTTGTTAAAGACCCTATTTCGAAGAGAGAATCCTCTAAATTTTTAGTATCGACTTTATCATCCTCCTTTACTAATCCTATGTAGCTAACTTCTGTATCCCTTAATATGGCAATTGATATAGCAAAGCCATTTGGCATTGAATCAATTTTACTAGAAATGAATGATGTTAATGAGTCATTTTTATTTTGTCCAATTGAATGAAAACTTACCAGAGATAAAAGAACAAATACGATTTTTTTCATTTAGTATTTAGTTGTTGTAGTTTGAGCAAAGCTAGCAATTTATGGTTTGCGAATAGCGGCGCTAAGCCGAGTTGTCTAGAAAGACGGGTGCATCTCGAGATTTTTTGCAAATACTGTTCGAGAAAGAGGGTTAGACCAGTGGACGACTTCATCTACTGAGTCATAAGCACTTTTTTAAACAATAATTTTGGTGATTAGTTGGTACATTCCTTTTAATAATAATGAGG
>JAKVAS010000167.1 GCA_022448165.1 Crocinitomicaceae bacterium
AGATCAATCAGTAATTTATGAAACTCTTCATGTTTCATTTTCCGTTTTTTCTTAACATCTTTAACCCTCATGTTATGAAATTCCTCACTCCCTACGGGCATTCCTGTCTTAATAAAGATAAATTCAGCCAAGCTTTTTCTGCGATTTAGAATTCTTCTTAGAAACAAACTATTTAAATTCTTCACATTTCGTTTATACATTTTAAAAACCATTTTTCTCTCACGATACTTCACTTCACCGGAGAATAAGGGTACCAATGATTTATAATTGTCTATAAGAATTTGTAATTCCGATTCCGTTAACAAATAAGCTGTTGTAAGGTTGTTTTGTTCCAATATCACCCTCTCATACCGATTGAACTTCTCATCTATGCTATTTCTTGGAATCAAGTTTACCATATCCTGATAAACAGAATCTTGATCAACATTTCTAGCGATATAAGGACTAGGTCGACTTCGTAAAAAACCTAATTTATTATTGTAGTAATCTAGTGATTTTGTGTATACCTCATTTGTTTCAAGAGCATTTGACAATACGGAATCCAATACTAAATCAAACGACGTAGGAACTAATTCAGAATTAATTTTCGAGAACCCAATCCCTCCTTGATAATTACTTGACCCTGGAGAATCAAACACATATAAATTATCCTGAGCAGGAATAGATGAAAAGACATTTTTATCTGTTACAAACTGGTTATCAACCGTAAATGATTTTATAAAGTCTCCATATTCTAATGCAACCCTAGCTAATAGATCTTTGGACTGAAGAATATATTCTTGATAAAGGTCATCTGGGTTATTTGCCAATTGAAAAAAGATCAAACGGGAAGAAGCCCTGGCCAAACGTTTTGTAATCTCCTTCTTTGTATTAGAACTCATTCTTGCGAATGCTTTCATTCCTGAAACCATTAAAATATTTGTTGAAAAATCGACGGAGTCAGAACTAGCCAATGAATAATTGAAACATCTTTCAATACCAATATCATTCACCATTGTTTTATTAACGGTTGTATCATTTAGTAAAACCTTGTTGATATATTCAATCCACTGAGGGAAGGAAGTCGTTTTTTCAAAAATATAAAACTCATTTGACCCGTATGAACTCGTACTAAAAGTGAATTTATAATCGGAATACGCCTCATTTTCGGCATACAACAACCAAATACGTTGAAGTGAAGCCATCAACTTGATTTGCTTTTGCTTAGCATCCTTACTACTATCAAAGATAAAATGAAAATTGATGTTTTTATTTTGCTCTTTAATCTTATCAATTTTACTAATCAACAGTTCATCTCCTTCCACATTCGTTAGAGTATTAAAGCGATGATCCCAAACACTTGTAGGTACCATTACATCAACGGTATCACTATCTAAAGGATTGTGAGTAGAATTAATTTCGGTGTTAAAAATAATTGGAGCCCCTATCTCAAAAGGCCTAAGTACTTCAACTTGACTAAAATAAGAAGGCTGGTAAAAAACTAAGCTATCTATGTTTTCAGTTCCAAAAACCTGATGTTGGCCTATATAGGTAAGCAATTCCTTCGGAACCCATCCCATAATTCTTTCAGAGGAATCAGCATCGCTAATTTGACTTTTATTGGAAACAAGAACAGAAGTTCCTCGTTGATTCTCTTTGTACACGTATACAATCTGATTCAAGCGTAAAGATTTATCCGACTTATTTTTAAACACTGGATCCAGGTACAACTTAACCTCATTTTCTTCAACAAACTTTCCAATACCAAACAAAGTATTCAAATCCTTAATTCCTAAAAGGTACCTTACTGGTCGATAATTTAAATTACTCGATTCAGACTGAGAAAAGTGCAAAAGCCTATTCTTATGAATCCAACCAATATACTCTGCCTGCTTCACATCTGAGAAGGTATATTTCCCAGTAAAAAACATGGAAGCAATTCCTTTTGGTTTTCCGATTAATTTAGGGTCAAATGCTACAAGCTCTAAGTAATCATTCTCCTCATTAATGACGAAATACGGTCTCAAAAAAGGTTGAGAAACTCTTCTTTTTTGAGCATAAGCATCATTAAACGTGCTATTATTTACCTGATCAGAGTAAACGACATAAAAATTCTTATCGCGTTTTTGTGACCATCCATCATTACCTGAATAAAAATTATACGTTTCCTTTTTTATTTTCTTTACGCGTTGATTCTTTTTAATTTGAGCATGGTACGAATGACTAAAACATAAAAACAAGACGCAAATCATACTACTTTTCAGTAACGTATATGATGTTATCAATTTCTTTGACATTATTTCCTGTTTATTTCGATTTACTAATCGCGTTCAATAACACTCTGAGTGACTTCAATCCTTCTGACGCAGTATAACTTCTTAACCTTGACTCCATCAATAGTTAAGGTGTTTTCACCTCTTCCTTCCAAAGAATGAAGCCCTTGGCAATAGCTATACAAATCATTGTATTTATTACCATTTACCACCACAACGACATTTTCACCATCACCACAGGTATATGCCTTTTCGATATATTTAATATTATCATAAAAACTCCGTTTGTTATCGATCCCGCCATTAGCAATCGATTGTAATCTTCTCCGAATGTCATTTTGAACCACCTGGAAAGAATCAACAGGGTCTGACTCTTCGATTGCCTCAAAAAGAGATAGAACTTCAATTTTATGTTCCACTGGATATTCCGCAATATTAGTTTTTAATCTTACCGTATAAACCCCAGGTTCTCGGTATACATAAACCACCTGTCCTTCATAAGCGTCTACGTTTCCAGTTTCACCAAATTCCCAAAACCAACTTTCTACTCCCGGTCCATACGATGAAAAAATCAACTCTTCTCCCACGTATCCCAAATCAGGCCCATTAATCTCTGCGATAGAATCAGCGGCAGATTTCATGTCCGTTTGAATCACATCAATGAATTTTGATACTTTATATCGAGTATCTAACTCTAAAGTAACCATGTACTTTCCTTCCTTTTTATACCTATATTCAACCGATTCCTTTCCACTCAATGTATCCCCATTACCGAAATACCAAACAATCGATCTATCGTTCATACTACTATCACTTAAGGTAAAATTCAATGATTCACCCACCTCATACTGATAATCATTATTAGTGTCTTCAATGAAAAAGTCTACACTTCCAAAATCAACACTTGAGGGAATAATAATGGCTGCTACTAAACCAATAATAAGTCCGATCGTTAAAATCCAGATAGCTGTTTTACCGTTAGATCTCATATTATATATTTGCTTTACATTCCATTAAATTCCCTTCAATAATTGTTTTATTATTTACTAATGAACTGTGTTCCTGTTTCGTATTAAAGTAGATCATCAACAAATCAGCCGAAATCAAACCGAACTTAAACTTAGAGCTCATATCATTGTCCTTATAGAGTCTTCTAACTTCGGCAATACGCTTATTTACTTCATCTTGAGCTTGCACTTGATGAATGTCAAATTCCATTTCATCAATACTTACAAAAATCTTAGTAATTACCTCCTTATTCTCATGCTGCTTATCCAAAATATCTTCATAGCTTTTAATCGAATTCAATAATTCGGCATTATCTGCATGTGGTATGACAAAGACATATCTAACGGATACTATATACAACAGTACAATAGAAAGCAAGAACAATAATACGTACTTTACCTTTCTCCAAAATAACTCACTTAAACTATCTACTTTCATTCGTCATCATTATTACCTACTTCACCTAAACTTATTTCACGATACTTCTCTCTACATCTCTCAAGCAATTTCTGGCTATATCTGTACGATTCTTCATCTTGCTCAAAAAGATCAATGGTTGATTGAATTGCTTTAACCTGATCCAATAATTGAGAATACAACGTAAATTCCTCTAAATCTGTTTCCTCTTTATTAATCATGCTCTCTAAATCCATTCGGATATTAGAAATTAAACCCTGAAGGTGTTTTTGTTCATTTATACTTCTATTAACATTTTTAAGGCTATAGATCTTATCAATAATCTCTTCAATTCTGAAGGTTATTAACGCTTGATTTCGAAAAGCCCTTGTATAAGTCGTATGTTTTTGCTCCAATACTTTAACTCCCTTGTCAGCAATTCGTAAAACGAAAAGGCTACATCCAAAAATAAGTGTCAACATTAGCGTAAATATGATGACGAATTTTCCATTGGCCTTCCTTCGTTCCTTGTAGTTAAGAGGTTTCATACATTATTCCTTTTAGATTAATCAATAATTGACCAAGCACGCGTTTTTTGTGCTTCTTTCACTTCTTGTCGATCTTCACTGATAACGATATTCTCCTTTCGTTGCCCAACATACTCCAGTTGACTTAATTTCTTCCATAATTGACTTATTATAGCGATGAAATAATCAATTTTGGAAATCATTAATGAAATATCCAGGTGATTATATTTAAACTCCATTACCTCTCCTATCGTAGCCTCAAATATTGACGGCTTAATGTCGATCCATTCATAATAATACTGTAATACCTCTTCTTTCTCTGATTTTTCCATTAGCGACATTTCGTTTGACAAATAATTGGCCAGAATAGAAATCTTTGACGCGATAAAAATTGGTGGTTCTTCTCTTCCTATTTGATTAAACTCAAATTGATGTTGACTAATAAAGTCAAGTACTTTAGAACAAAGAGCAAAGGTATTCTTAGCTAATTTATTGTTTTGATATTTACTTCTATTCTTAGAATTAATCAAAACTGAATACGTTTTTAGCTCCACCATTACTTGAGAAATCTTTTTATGAAATCCTTCTAATTCACTATTATACATGGTTTTAGTGACAGGAGGAATGAAAGATTCATTTAAATTAAAGACACCATTTTTCCATTGTACATGTCCTATTATTAAAAAATAAGAGTTGAGAAAATTATCATTAACCTGATCTCTGGGCACAATACTTAAACTAATTTTCGGTAAAGCATATGGATGATGCAAGGGTATAACTTCAGGATCAGGTTCCCCAACAGGTACCAATTCAAAAGGATTAATTGTTAAAACGACAACAAAATCCATTGTCGAGGTTGTATCAATTTTAGAAGATTCAATCGTAGCTGTAGGTAATTCACCTCCATACATTTCAGATTGAAATACAATTCTAGCACCTCCGGCGGTAATAGCATTGCAGGCTTGTAATTTCAAGACTAATCGTTCGTTGGTATGAATATAAGTTTCAAGATCAAGTGACTTCACGTTACCGCTACCCGATCCAATTATACCATAATTATATGAGTTCAAACGAGCTGCGGCATAATCTTGACTCGAATTTACAGTATTGTAGTAACTTTCTAAAAAATGCTCTTGGGTAACCTTTACACCATCTGTCCAGTTAATTGCATAGTATTTTCCCTTTTTCATATGCTGTTTTTTTCGTTATCTCTTAATTATTCGACCTCATTATTTTTAAGTACACGTCTTATATAAAGAGTTGATTTATTTCTTACTTTATTCGTTGCAACATCGTTATCAAAATCCAACATCTTCGTGAAAATTGGCATTGATAACCATCGGCTGGTATAAAAAATCCACCCATATTGTTGATCTTCGTTTTCTATTTCAATCGCCTTATTCGGGAATCGAATGTTTTGATCTTCTATAAATCGATTAAACCACCTACCTACAGTTACGTCTTTTGGTAGCTTCACAGAAAAAGATGAATATTCTTGTTCATTCGGTGTACGCTTAATTTTTACTGTTACCTGCATAAGGCTAAACGTGTCTACATTATCCCAATATTCATCATCATTTAAGTCTCTTTCTACCACCCA
>JAKVAS010000168.1 GCA_022448165.1 Crocinitomicaceae bacterium
ATCTTTGAATTCACAGTAACAAGAACTAATCTTGTGGTCGTTAACAAAGCCACAGCTCCACCTACTGGGTAAGTTAAAGTTCTTTCCCCAGCCGAAACTCTTTCTGGATCATCAAATCGACTAAACTCACAGGTCGCAGAAATGAAAACGGTCATATTATTCACATTATTCCAATTTTCAATCATAGAATATGTCAGAGCTCTTTCTAAAGTTAAACCAGTTTCCCCCCCATGACCTACATAGTTAAAAACAAGAGCTCCTTTATTCATATTTTGATTTATTGCTTCTTCTACATCAGGATATCTCTGACCTCCCGAAGTAATTATTTGCTGATAAGCATCTAAATAAATTTTTACAATATTCATTTCAGGAAAAAGTTTTTGAGTGGAATCACTCATCTTTTCACAATCTCTCACAAATTGGCCACTATCTTCATCATCTGCCATTAAAACCAACCGATTCCTCCAATCGCCAAAGGAAGAAGAATAACCATTTTCATCACATTGAACTCCTGTTGTATTAGTATAGAAACTAGAACCGTAATTCATATAATGTTCTATTTTATTTACAACTCCTTCTGCATCCTCAATTGTTGAAACAGGAATCCTACCTATTGCGACATCAACCATATCTGAAGCGGCCATTGATTCTGAATCATCTAGAATACCAAAAAAATCATCTGAGGTAAATGAATCTAAATAATCAATCGAATTATCTGTATCAGCGTCATTATATGTAGCAACCAAATAATTATTATTCTCTAGCCTATTCAAAGGATCATAACTACCATCTCCAAAAAGACACAGATATTTAGGCATCAAACTTGGGTCACCCAATGCCCTATCATAAAACATTTTCATCAACCATCTGATCGCCACAGGATCTGACACCCCTCCACTAAATTCGTTATAAACATCTTGAATATCTACCACCAATACATCCAAACCTTTCTGCCTATGTAAATTTGCTAACCTTTCAGCTTGAGTAGTTAAGGAAGAATGAGTAACAATTACATAGTCTAGTTGCGGTGTTGCATGCAAGTTTTGATTAACCACAGAAGACAAGAAAATGGGACTGTATGTTTGATTAGAATTAAAAGCTACAAAAGACCTTAAGGAGTCCGCGCTCTGGATAAAAGTATAAGTACTTCCAGTAAGAGAACCTTGTAATAATTTAACATTTACAGGATCCGTAACCTCCCAAAAAGAAGAAGTAGAATTACTTCCTGCAATTGTGTACTGGACTACATTCCCTAACCCAACAGACCCTAAATCTCTCATCAGAATTTGTTCAGAGGCGATCGTTGCATTTCTCTCATAATTAATAAGCAAGTAATCCAACCAAGCTTTACTAGAAGGGCTTGATGCGTTCCATGTAAGTGAAAAACTTAAACTCTCTGAAGAAACACCAAAATTTGAACTCGACGTAAAAAGTGTTGCCTCACTATATGATCCACCGGTAGTTGAAGAAACAACATTATCTTTTAAAACACCATTAACAGAAACATCTAGAGCACCCGTACCACTTTTCATAAAAGAGGCGTATACCGTTTTTAAATCAATATTTGAATTCGTATTCACATCCTTTAGAGTAAGAGAAATAGTAGTTGTTGGTAAAACATCAAAATTTTCACCTAACCAAACAGATCCTGATTTCAATAGGTTTACTTCATTTTTTTCATGTAAAACAGCATCATCAAAAGTTGAAAGTACATGTGTAACAGTGGAAGTTGAATTAGGCATTGATCCAATTCGTTTCGGTGTATCGCTGGCATCTATATGTATAAACATATAATTAAGCGTATCAATATTGTTTTTTCGTATCAAAAAATCATCACCACTTACATTCTCAATATCTGGTCCAGTTGCATAAAAAAGAATATAATCACCATTATCAAAAGAGTTATCTACATCTCCGTGTATATAAATGGAGTTTTTTATTAAGTCATCCGGATGATAATCATTATTAGCAATTGGTAGTTTTGGCATGTGGTTACCATAAACATTTATACTATTTGGATTTAACCCTGTCGTATTTACACCAATACTATTAAGGTAAGTTTGGTCCATTTTATAAACTCCTGATTTAGGAATGCCAATCTTAAACCAAGAACCTGAAGAAAGAACAGAAGAGGAAGCAAAAGTAGCAGCACGATCAAAAGTCTGATTTACAGCAGTTGACTCGGTCTTTAATTTAACATTTTTAACAATTTTTGCAACCCCATCGATATTTACAATTGGATAATAATATATAGAAACAAAATTTTGTGACCTAGATTTTCCAAAATCAATCTTAAAATCTGGAGAAGTTGGCAAAGCATTAACATCATAATAAGAAGGCAATGTAAAGCCTTCATATTGGACATCAATAATTTCTCCAAGATGCTCAAATTCTCCTCTCAAATTAAGATCTTTGGTGAAAGCAGTGTATATTCTATCTTTTAATTCATCATAAGCACAAGAAGAACAATTTACTGCTTTATCGTCCCAAGTTGTTGTAAAAGAAAACTCTCTTATCTGACTAAGAGAGAGATTAGGCAACAAAATAACCAGTAAAATCATGGTTACTATAAGTATTGTTTTTTGCATTTTCAATATATATTAACAAAGAGATGTGACAAAATACTTTTAAAAACGAACTAAAATATTTATTATTGCAAATCTTCGAAAAGAAATTGACTTATGTAACCTTTTGAACGGTTAATTCGTTAAATCCTTTCGAATAAGATTAATAACGAATGAAAAAACACATTAAAAATACAGGATTCACCTTAGTCCTGACGTTTTTATTAGGTAGCTCTGTATTTGGGCAGGATCCAGAATTTACACAATTCTATGCGAATCCAATCTATCTGAACCCCGCTTTGGCTGGTTCACACGGCTGTCCTAGAATTAACATCAACTACCGGAACCAATGGCCATCAATATCGGGTGCATTTGTCACAAACAGTGTGTCATATGATCAATTCGTTAATGTATTACAAGGAGGAGTTGCTCTACAAGTAACGAATGACATGGCAGGGCAGAACACGATTAACTGGTCAACAATTAATCTAGCTTACTCCTATCACTTGCAAGCAACACGCGACTTTTCATTCTTATTTGGCGTGAAATCAACTTGGAATCAAAAATTTTTAAATTGGAACAAATTAACTTTCGGAGATCAAATCGACCCAAGAAGAGGATTCATTTATCAAACAGGTGATTTACCTAGAGGTAGATTATTAGATAGTGGTTGGGGAACAAGAGGATTCTTTGATGTGACAGCAGGAATAGTTGGCTTCTCTGAAAACTTTTATTTTGGATTTGCAGCACATCACTTAAACAAACCGCAAGAAACCTTAATAATTGGTGACTCTAGAATGCCTATGCGCTTCACAGGTCATATGGGCGCTAATATAAAATTTGGAGGAAAATCTCAATATACTAATTCGACATCTATCTCACCGAATATAATTTACACTTATCAAGACGGATTTATGCAATTAAATCTTGGAACCTATGTAAAATATGGTGTGTTTACTGCAGGTGCTTGGTGGAGAGCGCGAGATGCTTTCATACTAACTGTAGGTGTTGATGCAGGTACATTTAGATTTGGATATAGTTATGACGTAACAATATCAAAATTAACCAATGCTTCAGGTGGATCACATGAATTATCAATGGGTTTAAATTTCAATTGCAGGCAAAAACCTAAGAGATTTAGAACTATATCATGTCCATCATTTTAAATAATTGTAACCTTTAATCTGTAGTTTGTTATAGCTGTACATTGAAAAAGTAAATTTTAGCTAAATCATGAAAATGCAAGTGAGAAAATTATTAGTTGTTGTTGCCGCCAGTCTTATGTTGATTGGTTGTGGAAGGGAAAGATCAAACACCACAGGATGGGAATATAACGAACCAATGAACGGTGGTTTTCAAAAAGTACCATTTTTTGACCAAGAAACTGGCCCCGGCTTAATATTAGTAGAAGGTGGTACCTTTACAATGGGAAGATCTGAGCAAGACGTGACCTACGAATGGAACAACATCCCCAGACGAGTTACTGTTTCTTCATTCTACATGGACCAATTTGAAGTTACAAACTTTAATTGGTTAGAATACCTCTATTGGACAAGAAGGACTTATGAAGAATTTCCAATGATTTATCACAATGCATTACCTGATACTAACTGTTGGAGATCTCCTTTAGCTTATAATGAGCCTTATGTAGAGTACTACTTAAGACACCCAGCTTATCAAAACTACCCTGTTGTAGGTGTAAGCTGGAATCAAGCAAATGACTTTTGTAAATGGAGAACAGACCGTGTAAATGAATTTATTTTGATCAGAGAAGGTGTACTAACGATGAACCCTGACCAATCAGGAGAACCTTTTACGACTGACGCATATTTATCTAATCAATATCATCCTCAACCTTCAGAAGAAAAAGAACGGCAACTTACTAATCTTAATCCTATGACAGGTTGGAGTGGAAAACGGAGAGATTTAGGACAGCGTATTGTACGCATGGAGGACGGAATACTATTACCTAGGTATAGACTACCGACTGAAGCAGAATGGGAATTTGCTTATTACGGCTTAGTCGGATCCATGACTAACGCCGAAGACAATGGTGTTATAGAAAATAGAAGAACTTACCCTTGGACTGGGCACTGGGTTCGACAAGACAACGCTGAATTCCAAGGGGATATTAGAGCTAACTTTGTAAGAGGTCGAGGTGACATGATGGGAACTGCTGGCGCATTGAATGATGCGGCAGATGTTACAGCACCAGTTGATTCATATTGGCCAAACGACTATGGATTATATCATATGGCTGGTAACGTATCAGAGTGGGTTATGGATGTTTACCGTCCGCTTTCTCATGAAGATTTTGATGAATTTAGACCCTTTAGAGGTAATGTATTCAAAACAAAAGTATTGGGTAATGATGGTGTAATTGATGAAAAGACTACACAAGTTATCTATGATGTTTACGGGATAAAAGAATACTTACATGAGTTTGAAAGAAAACGATACCAGCGTATTAGTGCTATTGATCACGATCAAAAACCATCAGATACAAGCTCTCTTTTGTACCCAGGAATGACAAAGAATGTAAAATCGAGAAATGACATCGATTATTATAATGCACCACCTGAACAAGTTTATTTGTCCAAAAACAAAAAGAAAGATTCAATTGAGTTAGAATTATTGTATGAACTAAACAGAGTTGTAGACAATGCAATAGACGCTGCAGATAACCAGTGGTACATGGAAGCTTCTGAAATTATTCAAACTAACATTTTTGATGGTTTATTTGATGGTGTAGATCCACGGTTTGATATTCAAGATAATTTAGGAAACACATATCCTCTTGAAATCATCTCAGAATTAAGAATTGGAATGTCTGAATACATTTTAAATACACCAGGAAAACTGAAATGGAGAAATGTTACAGCCGAAGAAAACATCAATAGAACAAACTATAAAAATTCAGATTACCGTGATTTTGTAGATGGCGATTTTGAATCATCAATGTACTATGGAGGAACAACTGATAAATCATTGGAAAGGCATGATGTAAGAAAAGATAAAGTAAACCAAGGAATTAGAGATGAGTCTTTAGTAATGTACCAAAATGACCATGAAGAATATGATTTGACTGGGTCTGTAATTAATACTGATGCTCAATCTGCTTGGCCTACTACTCTAATATCAGATAAATCTAGAGTTTATAAAGGTGGTTCATGGAAGGACAGACAATTTT
>JAKVAS010000169.1 GCA_022448165.1 Crocinitomicaceae bacterium
ATTTTTTGAAGAATCATAGCTGAAATTTCTTGTGGAGTATAAAGTCTGTCGTCAATTTTTACTCTTGGAGTATTGTTATCTCCTTTTACTACTTCGTAAGGGACACGATCTCCTTCTGCTTTAGTATCATCATAAGATGATCCCATAAAACGTTTGATTGAGTAAATTGTTTTTGTTGGATTCGTAATGGCCTGACGTTTTGCTGGATCTCCAACTTTACGCTCTCCTCCATCAACAAATGCAACTACAGAAGGTGTTGTTCTCTTACCTTCCGAGTTAGCAATTACTACTGGCTCGCTACCTTCCATTACGGACACGCAAGAATTTGTAGTACCTAAGTCAATTCCTATTATTTTTCCCATGTTACTTATTTTCTTTTCAGTTTTAATTTTAAACCAACATCAAGTATTCAATCTTTATGCCACTGGCAATTTTCTGACATTTTGCCAAGATTAGCATCACTGACATACTTTTAAATGCCTTTATGACAGTCAATTTGTCAGTTATTCACTAAGCAGCGACTCTCAAAAGAACTAACAAACCATTCAACTTTCACAATTTATCGGTCACTCATCCAATTTTAAATACCCCTTAACGACATTTAGTAATTATCCACCCGATCCATTAAAAACTTCGGTAAGTTAACAGAAATCAAAATTGTAAACGGAAAAATATGGGACTTTTAATTTTAGATGCCGCAAATTCGGCTACGGGATCTTTAAGCAGTTTTTTAAATTCAATATCAAGTGGAATTGGTGATTGGGGCCTTAAATTAATCGGAGGAATTGCTGCCTTAATAATTGGGCTTTGGCTAGTTCGAATTATTATAAAGGCTGTTAGCAAAGCTTTCGATCGAAAAGAAATGGATGCTTCTCTCAGACCTTTTCTAATCACGTTAATTGCATTTTCCTTAAAAATCCTACTCTTCATTTCAATCGCAGGAATTATTGGTGTACCCACAGCATCTTTTGCAGCCTTAATTGCTGGTGTAGGAGTTGCTATTGGCGCTGCTTTCAATGGTTCTTTAGGACATTTAGCTTCTGGGGTAATGATTTTAATTTTCAAACCATTCAAAGTTGGAGATTTAATTGAGGTTGATGGAACCTTAGGAACAGTGAAAGAAATTTCAGTCTTCGTGACAATTCTGGAAACATTTCAAAACAAAACTGAAATTATTCCAAACGGGACTATCACGGATGGAAAAATCACAAATATTACAGCCAAAGGCAACCTTCGCGTAGACATGTCTTTTAACATTCGCTATGGATCAGATATCCAAAAAGCTCAACAAATAATGATTGACGTAATGAAAGCGGACAAAAACATTATGAGTTCTGTTGAACCTACTGTAGTTGTTAATAGTTTATCTGACAGTTCTGTTGAATTATTAGCACTCCCCTATACTGAGGTAGATAATTACTTTGACGTTTATTGGGGAACAAGACAATCTTTACTGGAGGCCTTGGGAAAAGCTGGGTACGAAGCACCTTTTGCTCAACGGGTTGTCACTATGAAATCGTAGATAATTCGTAGGGATAAAGTATGAGAGTTTTTCACCGGGAGTTGGGAAACTTTCATACTTAATCTCAATTCAAAGCCTAATTAATCTAATGCCTTATGTGAGTTTTCACTTGCTTTTAACAATTCCTCGTATTGTTGAGGAGATAAATCCGAATGATAATATCCAATTGGATTAACCTTTTCACCATTCTTTATCACCTCATAATGTAAATGAGGTCCTGTTGATTTCCCCGTAGATCCAACAAAACCAATCAATTCTCCTCGTTTCACTTTTTGTCCTTTCTTAACATTAAATGCTTTAAGGTGAGCATACCTCGTTCTATACCCAAATCCATGATTAATAACAATTGACTTGCCATACCCCCAACGCTTCACTTCAATTGTTTCAACATATCCATCACCAGTGGCATATACATCCGTACCTCTTTTCGCAGTAAAATCCATTCCTGTGTGCATTTGACGGGTTTTATAAATCGGATCAATCCGCCAACCAAAACCAGAAATGGCTCTACGTAAATCAGAATTCCTTACAGGCTGAATTGATGGAACACAGGCAAGCATTTTTTCTTTGCTTTTAATCAAACCTAGCAGTTCTCTAAAAGACATGCTTTGCGCTTGCAAACGTCTTTCAAGTTTATCTAGTGACTCTGAAGTTTCAATGATTAGCTCTCCGTTCTTTAAGCCCCGTAAATGTTCATATTTACCATTACTAGCTCCTATTCTCATGGCATCAGGAAACTTCTCAACTCCCATTGAAGCACGATAAATATCTTCATCTCTCCCTTCAAGAACATCTAAAACCTCATTACTGAGAGCAATTTTCTCTTTCAACCTCTCAATTTCACGGCCTTCCTCTATTAAATCAGCCTTTAAGTCTTTCTCACTTGGAGTTTCAATCTGACGAGAAAAAAAAAGTGCCGCAACTAACCCTACCAAAACACTAGGGGCAATAGTCAATGTTTGACGAAGAATCTTTTTCCCTAATGAGACTTTCATCTCTTCGTATGAGAACGTATCAGGATTATATCGGTACTGTTGTTTTGCCATTGAGCCACAAAGATAGAAAGAATCTCTTTGTTTACTTTCTTAAAAAAAGTGAACAAATTGTCTAATTACTCAATATTAAATAAATATACATCATAGAAATTTCGTATGATTAACATCTATACAACTGTAAATGACCCTACAAATAATACTTAATACATCTCTATAACGGTCTAAACTGAAGGTGTCGTAATACGTGAAATTTTCAACCAACGATGCCACATAATAAATGTAAATATGTATACAATTGCGGTAAATACGAAAATGTGATTAATTTCCCATAAATCATAATCAATCGTAACAAGAACAGCAAGTGAAATTATACGAGCCACATTGAGACAAAATATACCAAACACACCAACTGGAATATACCAAAGCTTCTTCTTAATAGCCCCTCGACTAGAAACTATCAAAGCAATGTAAAGTGCCATTAAATCAATCCCGATACAAGGCTCTCCAACCGTTACTCCTGGAGTTCCAACAATTCTTACAACTCGGGTAGCAGAATGCACTTCAGCATCCATTCCTAAAAGATACATTACAAACTCGCAACAATGCAATATAGAATCAATTATCCAAATACAAACTGCGTAGTATATATCAAACAGATAGGAGTTCTTCCAGATAAAATGAAATAGTAATTGCCAAGCAAAGAACAAAACAGCTAAGCGCAGAACAAAAATCACACTGTTTTCATGACGCTTAACTAATGGCTTAAGACTGGCTGGGAAAAAACGTGTTATATCAAATTTCGGCATAGCATATCAGTTTTATTTTTTACCAAACTTTCGGTTCTTTAAGTAGTCGTTTGATTATTTGTTGTTCTCCCCCAAAAATATGCATGATATAACACCCTGGTTTCAATTGATCAAGATCAATCACTTGTTCTGGTGAAGGCATTAGAATATCTGATAAAACTAATTCTCCTGATATAGAATATAGACTAAAATTAGTTTCTTCTTCTAGTCCTAGAACATAAATATTTTGATCATAATAATACGCTTCGAATTCTACTTCCACATCTGTGTCATCTCCATCTATTTTGAATCGAATATTAAACCTATTCTCATCAACGCCTTTCTCAAAATTAAAAGTATAAGGCTCTCCTGTTGTTATATCATGAAGCAGATCAAACTTAGTATCCTCGAGATAAACTTGTATTGATGAATCTAAATCATCTTTAGTTGGAACTAAAAATGTATAATCCCCACTTCCGTTTGTTTCCATAGTAATCGGAATTACCTTATTAGCATTAGGATAAGGCATTGTGTTAATTGAGATTTTATCCATTCCTATACGAGTGTATATACTCAATTTATTTTCTATTCCAAATAGTTTGTACGCATCACATTTAGGGTCGAATTTAACGCTAGCAGAATCCAAAAGGCGAACGATTAGTTCATCGCTTAAGTCTTCTCCAATTACCCTTAATTTTAGAGCAAAATCCTCTTCATTGTTTCCTTTAAAATGAGCATCATTATCTCCTGATGTCCGAGCATCGTTCGTAAGCTCAAAGAGAACACTCTCAACACTGTTCTTAACACGAACATAAAACCCCTGCATACTAGCAATACGGTTAGTTAACCCATTTATTCCATACCCCCCGACATAATCCAAATATCGATCATTTTCTGAATCATAAAGGTATACAGCACTATACATATCATCTGGTATTTCAACGAGCGACCAATCAATCATGCTTGGATAGGGATTTCCAATAAAATTCCATCCATCGGCATCTGGATTTCCTGATTCTGTATGTGTCAGCCATCGGCTAATTGGGCCATCGTTAACTGTTCCTGTAAAATCAATGGTTAGATCAATCCAAAATAAAGCCAAAACAAAACCTTGCATTTGTTCAATTTCTACATCTGCATTTGCGGGTCCTCCCCATCCTATTTGTTCATTAGTATCGGTGTTTGATTCATCATAAGTCATAACATTTGGCCAAGGATTGTCTGTAGGAAGATTTCCGAGACCTACAAGTGGAACATCATCATCAAGCTCCAAGAAAGTTGCACCATTCATTGGTGAGGACAAATAATGCCAACCGAAACTTGTGGAATCGTAATCTAGATATCGTTGCATCGTAACCTCACCAATAATTGATCCCGAGTTATGGTAAATTTCCCCTGTATTCGTAGAGTCGGATAAAATCGTAAGTGACTTTCCGTTTACATTAAGTGATCCAGTATTCAATGTCAGTTCTCCTGATACATTTTGGTCATCCTCCAAAATAACATTGGCATCAATATTTAAGTCGTGGAAATCATTTTCACCATAGATATATTGTGTTGAATTTCCATTAAAGCCAACTCCTCCCTCAAAGTTTGGAGCACCATAGGAGTACAAGTTCTCTTGAATTCTAATATCTCCCCCAGGTTTGAGCGTTACATTTGAATTAAGATTAAATATGATGTTATTGACATCTATCGTTTCATCGATAACCAAATTACTTCCGCTCTCATGTTTGGGAACAATTACATATTTGACGGCTTCTAGTGTACCACTTCCAATAAGATCAGGCACCATACCGTCTTGCCAATTCTTTTCGTTACTATAATCACTATCTTCAGTTCCTTCCCAAACACTTGCGTAATTTTGCTTCCAACATGTATTTGTATCCATATCTGTCAATGTTCCACTTAAAAAGGGTTCAAATGCTCCAGGGTTCACCGTGTTGTTTTCAAGCCCAATACCTTTATTAAATTTGAAGTAGGCTCTCTGATATAACAAATTATCAGCCGAGCCATTTTCCCAACGGTGCTCTTTTATTGATTCGTTATCATAAGCACTTGACCAAATACTTAATTCGTCTATTCGTCCTTTATAGTAATTCCCTGTACCAATATTGGCTCCGATATATAGTGGATACATACTGAAATTTGTACTTCCAGAAACATTATTCTCACTTATCAGTTCTCCATCAACAAACAATTTCATCTGGCTTCCAGTCACCATACCAATTAGGTGATTCCATTCATTTGTGTCCAATGCACTGTTTCCATCTAGTGTATGCCATGCGCCTCCGATATATGCCTTAAATTTTGGAATATTGGTTGCTGCATCCATTCCTAAAAAGAACTGCTCATCCTTAAACATAATGGGGTCATCACCAATACCGCTTGGAGCTTTTGGATAGACCCATGCCATAAATGTATTGGATCCACCGTTTTGGAGT
>JAKVAS010000017.1 GCA_022448165.1 Crocinitomicaceae bacterium
TTCAAGTTTCTCGGCAATAGTATACCCTCTCAATTTCAATCGATCCAAACGGTTATTGTCAAATGTATCCTCATGTATTTTAGAATGCTTTACGCCACAACGTATTAATTTTGCTAAAATTTCATGCGTCCTTGGTTGAACAGATGAGAATCGAAATGAACCTGTATCTGTCATTATTCCCAAATATAATGGAGTTCCAATCGTTTCATTCATTAAATCCTCTGAAATACTTTCAGTTAATTCAACGATCAACTGAGATGTAGAACAAACATTTGGTTCAGAAACAGCAATATCAAAAATGTCTTCAGGATCAAGATGATGATCAATCATAATACGTTTTGCTGAACACTGTAATAATAACTCTCCCATCTCTCGACCAAGTCTACCTGAACCATTATAGTCTAAGCAAAAAATGAGATCTGCGGAATTCATCTCCTTAACAACAGAGTCTTGATGATTTTCAAAATCAAGAATTTCAATATCTCCTTTTGCCCAAGTAATAAATGCAGGACAAGGGTCCGGATGACAAATTACAGCTGTTTTCCCAAGTGCTTTAAGCAAATGATATAACCCTAGTGAACTTCCAATAGAGTCTCCATCGGGAGACCTATGACTTGTGATAACAATTCGGTTGGATTGCTCAACTATTTCTTGTATTTCTTTTGCTTTATTCATCTAGCTAAGCACTATTTTGGTTTCTGTTTCAATTCTTGTTTTTAACCCTTCGGATACAGGATATAACGGTGGACGAAGATTTGGTTGCATAATACCTTGCGTGGCTAGTGATATTTTCACCCCACCCGGATTTCCTTCCTCAAAAAACATGTTAGTCGACGGCAACAACTCATAATGCAATTGTTTTGCTATTTCGGTATTCCCTTCAATTGCCGCATTAACCATATCACTAAACTTCTTCGGATAAGCATTTGCAACCACCGATATTACACCTTCAACTCCCACAGAAATTAGTGGTGCTGTAATTGCGTCATCTCCTGAAAGGACACCGAAATCTTTCGGTTTATTACTTACAATATCCATAATCTGAGAAAAGTCTCCTGATGCCTCTTTCACTGCAACAATATTATCAACAGTTCGCGCTATTTCCAACGTTGTTTCTGCCTTTACATTTGACCCCGTTCTTCCCGGAACATTGTACAAGATAATGGGAAGATCAGTACAAGAAGCAATGTATCTATAATGTTCTAGAATTCCTTTTTGCGTTGGTTTGTTGTAATAAGGAGACACAGATAAAATACCATCAATATCAGAAGGTAGTTGCTTTAATAGCTCTCCTACGGCTCGTGTATCATTACCTCCAACACCAAAAACAATCTTCAATTGTCCTTTATTTTCCTCTTGAACAATCGATAAAGTTTTCAATTTTTCCTCCATAGATAAAACAGGAGACTCACCTGTTGTACCTTGAACTACAAGAAAGTTTGTACCATTATCTATTTGATAACGAACTAATCTTTTCAATGCTCCTTCATCGATAGATAAATCACTTTTGAATGGAGTAACTAATGCTACTCCCGTTCCTACAAATGGATTTTTCATTTTAACCGTTCTACTATTTGTTTAACAAATTTCATTCTATACTCCGGTGTCACTTCTTGCGTCACCAATGAGATTGCAAAGTTATGTTTAGAATTTAAACAAATGTTAATTTTACACTTTATTTTACGAAACACCTTCTCAATCCTTGTCGATTGATCCCCTATAACAAGGATTGCATCAAAAGAGTCAGCCAATAACGATTTAACATCTTCATTTTTTAGTTGACCTAATAATCCAAAATCATTTTCAGCCAACAATACAACGGATCCCATATCGGAAGAGACAAATGGAACTTTTTTATCCTTAATAACACCTATAATTTTACATTCATGAACATTAAGACCAACCGATTTTAAGGCTTTTCTATATTCACTTATATGCTTTGGTGATTCGACATTCACAACGACCACCAATTTTCGAATATTTAACCATATGTTATTTTCAACTGAACTCATACTTCCGATGAATTAAGCATTTCGATAAAATCTTTCTCTGTAAGAATAGTTATTCCTAGATCATTTGCCTTTTGCAACTTAGATGGCCCCATTTTATCTCCAGCAATTACGTAAGAGGTCTTCTTAGAGATTGAACCTACATTCTTTCCTCCATTCTCTTCAATCACCCCCTTCAAATCATTCCTTGAAAAGTCCTCAAACACTCCAGAAACTACAAATGTTAAGCCTTCAAACTTTGTAGAAGCTCCCTTTTTTTCAACAATCTTCATCTGTAAACCATACTGTTCCAGCCTATCAACCAAATGACAATTTGACTCATCTAAAAAATATGCTTGAATTGACATTGCTATTTTATCACCAATCTCATCTACATTAACCAATTCATCAAAAGATGCCGAACGAATTGCAGACATGTTTTTAAATGATTTAGCCAACTTTTTTGCAACAGTTTCTCCTACAAATCTTATCCCCAAACCAAACAACACCTTTTCAAACGGAATTTCCTTAGAGGCCTCAACACCTTGAATTAGATTATTTGCAGATTTATCAGCCATACGTTCCAGCTCAACAACTTGATCAAATGTCAATTCGTATAAATCTGCTAAATTTTCGATCAACTTCGCCTCAAATAATGCATCAACTGTTTCCACACCTAATCCATCAATATCCATCGATTTTCGTCCAATAAAGTGCTCTACTTTTCCCTTCATTTGAGGAGGGCAACCATTTTCATTAGGGCAATAATGTTGAACCTCCCCTTCTCTACGTATTAATTTCGTTTCACATTCTGGACATGTTTCCAAAAAGATAACTTTTTCCGCAGATTTTTTTCTATCATCCAAATTAACACCTACAATTTTAGGTATAATTTCTCCCCCCTTTTCAACGTACACATCATCTAATAAATGAAGATCCAACTTTTCAATTTGATCCTGATTATGCAATGAGGCTCTCTTCACAGTAGTCCCTCCCAATTGAACGGGTTTTAAATTTGCTACCGGTGTAATTGCCCCAGTCCTTCCTACTTGATAGGTTACTTCTTCCAAAGTTGTTGTTACACGTTCTGCTTTAAACTTATACGCTATAGCCCAACGAGGAGATTTAGCAGTAAAACCAAGCTCTTCTTGTTGAAAATAATTATTTACTTTAATTACAATTCCATCTATCTCAAAAGGAAGATTCTTCCTCTCTTCATTCCAATAATAAATAAAATCCATCACTCCTTCAACAGAAGAAGTCTTTTCAATATATCGTTGTTTAGTTGACGGAATCTTGAAGCCCCAATCCGCAACCTTTTCTACAGTTTCAAAATGCCCTGAGGCAACATCAGCTCCGTACACTCCGTACAAAAAGCAATCAAGTTCACGTTCGGACACAACCTTTGAATCCTGCATTTTCAATGTTCCGGATGCAGTATTTCTCGGGTTAGCAAATTCAGGTTCACCTTCAGCTCTACGAATTTCATTTAGACGATTAAAATTATCTATCGGAAAGAAAATCTCACCTCTAATTTCAAAGTCCTCAGGATAATCTTTTGTCAGAGATAAAGGAATCGTCCTAATGGTACGAACATTATTAGTCACATTCTCTCCTTTAGCTCCATCACCTCTAGTAACTGCTTGTTTTAAATGTCCATTCTCATATTGAATACCAATAGCTACACCATCATATTTCAATTCACATACATATTCTATCTTTCCATCTGAAAGTTTCTTTATGCGTTGCACCCATTCTTGAATTTCCTCTTCTGAATATGTATTCGAAAGAGATAGCATTGGATACTTATGAACAACCGTTTCAAATTTCTTAGTAATATCTCCTCCAACTCTTTTTGTAGGTGAATTATCTAGTGCAAACTCAGGAAATTTATCCTCTAGTTCTTGAAGTGATTTTAGGAGAACATCAAAATCAAAATCGGAGAGTTCCGGTGCACTTTCAACGTAATACAGATGATTGTGCCGATTAAGCTCTATCGACAGGCGTTCGATTTCCTTTTTTGCTTCACTCTGATCCATACCGTGAAAGTACCTTTTGTCCTTTGACCATTCGGTCTTTTCCCTGCAAATCTTTCCTCAACTCAATGTTAACAAACCCAAGTTCATTCATAATAGCGACAACTTCTTCTCCTAAATCTTCATGGATCTCAAAAAACAAAAAACCACCATCAATCAACAGAGTTGATGCTTCCTGAGCAATTTTCTCATAAAAAACGAGCGGTTCACTATCATCAACAAACAATGCCATTCCAGGCTCAAAGTCAAGAACATTTGACTCCATTATTTCCTTATCTTTATTTGGTATATATGGAGGATTCGACACCCATACATCAGCCTTAAGATTAAGATTTTTAAAGTTATCATTTAAAACATCAAACTTTAAAGGATTAATTGATATCCCTGTAAAAGCTTCATTCTCCTTGATCAATTCAATCGCATCATCAGAAAGCTCTATTGATTGAACTGAAAGGTTTGAAATTTCACTCTTCAAAGCAAGACCAATACATCCAGAACCTGCACAAAAATCAATCACTTTTTTAGCATTGGCTTCCTTTACAATCCAATCAACCAACTCCTCAGTTTCCGGTCGTGGAATTAACGCTCTATAATCACACTTCAACATTTGATTATAGAAAAAAACTTCTCCAGAAACATGCTGAAAAGGTTCTCCACTTTCTAATCGCTTTACCTTGTCTCTAAAAAAGAGTAAATCTGATTCAGAAAACTTTTGATCTTTCACAAGCAAAAAGTCTGCACTGCTTAAATTCAATCTCTTCGAGACAAAAACCTTTAACATCTGCCTAAGTTCTCTTTCTGAAAATTTTGATTGTAGCCTTTTAAAGAAGTATTCTTTCACTCCTTCAAAAGTATTATCCGACACAAACATTCTTCTTAGTTTTTTCCTTTAAAATAATGGGTGTATCCAAACCCTACTAACAGGTAAGATGTAACCGTATTAAATGAGGCAGGATCATATCCTCCATTTGAGCTTAAACCAATGTGTTCGGGTTGAAAACCCTTTCCTTGAACACCATATCCAATAATCCAACGATATGAATTTTGCTCATCCGAAGTCAACACAAACCCCACAGTTGCTTCTATTAAAGAAGATCCGACTTGAACATTTACAACATTCACTCCCTTTGATTGATAAGATGAAAAAAAACTTTGATTATACCCCATTTTAACTCCCAAATCCGTTGCAAATCGATCACTATGAAACTTATCCCAACCCAACTTTAGAAAACCGCCTGCTGAATGAACACCGCCAAGCCTAGGCTCTGGAACACTAAATTCATTTATAGTAAAATAGGAATACTTAACCCCTGCACCAAAATGAAAGTGAAACGGAAAAGAATACTGAGCATATGGACTTACATTCACCAATCCCTGCATAACATCCCCAAACAAAGGATTCGTAACTGACACAGGCAAACCTAACTCTACATTAAATGTATATTTGGGGTTTATCTTTTGTGCTACAGTCGAGGTGTAAAAGCACAAACAAAAAACGAGTGAATAAATAACTTTTCTCATCATAATACCTAACGCTAATCTACCAATTTAATTTCATTATTGACACCCCTATATTGAAATTAGGTGTACTTTTGCGCCGTGAATAAAGGAATTGCTTACATCATTCTTGCGGGAATTTGTTTTACTGTTGTAAACTTCTTCGTAAAACTTCTAGGTCCCAATGGTTCGACTCCTCTTTTTGAGAATCTGCAGACCTACCCTGCACATGAACTAGTGCTTGCTCGTTCGATTATTTCATTTATAATTAGTTATGCAATTATTCGAAAGCGAAAATTAACTGTCTTAGGAAATAATCGTCTTTGGTTAATTATTAGGGGGCTTGCAGGTACAATCGCCCTCACTATTTTCTTCTATAGCATGCATCATCTGCCCTTAGCAATTGCTGCCATCGTTCAATATTTAGCACCAATATTCACAATATTCTTTGCGATTATACTTCTAAAGGAAAAAGTTCGTAAAATTCAATGGATATTTATTACGATGTCCTTTATTGGAGTATTATTCATAGGACTTGACAAACTACTATTAAATTCCAACAACCTATCATTTTTATGGTTAGGACTTGGGATAGTTTCAGCCGTTTTTTCTGGTCTTGCTTATACGGCAATTTTGAAACTAAAAAGTACAGATAATGCACTCACAATTGTCATGTACTTTCCAATGATTGCGATCCCTGTGATGACCTTATTCTGCTTATTTGAATTTACCATGCCAAAAGGAATTGAATGGATTATCTTATTGATAATTGGAGTATTTACTCAATTCGCACAGATACTAATGACAAAAGCACTTCATAATGGCTCAGCATCTACCATTACGCCATTTCAATACATTGGTGCGGTATATGCTTTTTTAATTGGGTATTTCATTTTTGATGAAATCACAAGCTGGATAATTGATATTGGAATGATTCTAGTTGTATTAGGTGTATTACTGAATGCACTGTCAAGGCGATCAAAATCGTGATTATTTTACTATCTTTAATCCTATGAGTCAGAAGATAGAACGGGATAAACTTGCGCTTTTTGGAAATCTTGAAATACTTGCCAAACAGGTAGTTGAAGGATTCATAACAGGACTTCATAAAAGTCCTTTTCACGGGTTTTCTGTGGAATTTGCTGAGCACCGTCTCTACAACAAGGGAGAATCTACTAGACACATCGACTGGAAACTTTATGCAAGAACTGGTAAACTATTCACAAAAAAATATGAAGAAGAAACAAATCTTCGTTGCCAAATTGTTATTGATTGCTCAAGCTCCATGCTTTATCCTGTAGATGCTATTGAGAATAAACTACAATTTTCAGTATATGCTGCGGCTTCATTAATAGAACTTTTAAAAAAGCAACGTGATGCTGTTGGACTCTCTTTATTTACAGATAAGATTGAATTGCACACTGCAACAAAATCATCCATGCGCCACCATCGATACTTATATAGTGAGCTAGAGAAACACTTAAATCAATTCAATAAAAGCGAACACAAAGCAACATCAACCATACAATCACTTCATGATATCGCTGAATTGTCGCATCAGCGAAGTTTGATAATCGTATTCTCTGATCTACTAGATAATCCTGAGCACCAAGATGAGTTCTTTCAAGCACTTCAACACTTAAAACATAACAAGCATGAAGTAATTGTTTTCCATACTATGGACAAAAAATCTGAATTAGATTTTGAATTAGAAAATCGTCCATACAATCTTATAGACATGGAAACTGGAGACAGCATAAAGCTCCAACCCAATCAATTCAAAGAAGAATACTCAAAATCAATTCAATCTTACTTTAAAAACATCGAAATGAAATGTGCTGATTATCACATTGATTTTATGCCTGCAGATATCGCAAAAGGATATAATGATGTTTTGCTTAGATACCTATTAAAACGGCAACGTTTACACTAAGCAGAATGTAAAGGAGCTAATAAATCTAAGACAGTTTTTACTGGAGTAAAATTTTCTCCTGAAACTTCTACAAAAATTGTATTCCAATTACTCATGGCTCCATTCCACAACCCAGGAAGCTCTCTGTAATTAACGGTTTGTCCTTTATGATCTTTCTTAACGACAATACAATGATCTGAATTAGAAAACTTCGTGATATCTAGGCGGTTTCCGTAAACATCTGTTTTCGCCGCTGCAATTATAACAGGATTGAAATGGCTACTAGATTTTAACAATTCTTGATCTTCTTCTTTATTTGAGATCTGAACCTTTTCAATAATCTGTTTAGATTGAACCCCTTCAGTTTTAATCCAAAACGGACCACCACCTGGAGCACCTTCATTCTTTACCATCCCGCAAATTCTTGTTGGGCGCAAAAACACTTGTTCTAAAGAAGTCTCATCAAACAAATTGAGTTCAGATGCGTGTAAAAATTGATACTTCTTATTTAATTGAATCAATCCTTCCTTTGTGAAATTTGATTTTAAGGCTAATAAATCCGATTTAAAACAATCCAATACGTTTAACAATTGCCTCCACATTTTCGTAGAGCTTTCTGAATGTTTCTGATGCTGAATGTTATCAATGTTCTTAATCAAAAGAATATCCGCATCAACATCGTTCAAATTGCTCAATAGAGCTCCATGTCCAGCCGGTCTTCTCAAAGCACTCCCATTATCCATTACCATTTTCTGATGCTCATCAAAACAATAGGCATTCGTATCAATACTCTGACTCGAATAAGATAAGTCAATAGAATTGGAAGACACTCCAAGTGAATTAACACTTTCCGCTATCACTTCTTTAAAATCTTCTTGAACAGTAAAATGAACACCAACACCTTTAGGAAAAATATTCTTTGCCTGAATTATTTGTTCTTGAAATGGATTTAGATATTCATCATCATAGATATGAAATGGGATTAATCCCTTTGGAAGGTCATTAGCTTCTAAAACAAACTTTGCCTTTTCCAGATCAGACAACTGATCAAATGATTCTCCACACTCATTCTTCGCACTCTTGTATAGGGCCAGTGATTTAATACTTTCGAAAAAAAGCTTTATTTCATCAGTATACTTTTGCTTCATGACAAACTCACGCAAAAAGCTAAACATACGTGACCCTGAACCAGATGCAGGAATGAAAAAACTGACCTTTTGATCATTAAACGAATCATCAAAAGAATCCAACGAAATAATGCCATTTCCCACCCCACACGCTTCAATCAATTTAAGATGCTTTTTATCCTCAAAAACTTGTCTTTTTTGATCCAATATCGATTGTTCGCTATTCTTTTCCATTAATTCCTTAAAGATTCTTTATTTTGCACGTTGTGAAACTTCTGCTCGAATATATAAAATATCGCTGGAAAGCAAAACTAAGACATGGTATTCATTCACCTTTTGTGTATGATCTATCTGACAACTGCTTGTCTATCTCCATATCCAAAGAAGATCAACAATCTTTAAACGCGTTTTTCTCGAAGCTCAGTAGCGATAATAGAACAATAGACATTCAAGATTTTGGTGCTGGCTCTAAACGTTTAAGTTCACATCGAAAAGTTTCTAAAATACTATCAAATAGCTCATCTAAAGGAAAGTATGGCAAACTACTTTATCAAATATCAAAACATTATCGTCCCGAAAGAACATTAGAGCTTGGAACATCTTTAGGAGTAGGAACACACTACTTACACCTTGGATTTCCCGAAGGAAAAATCACAACAATTGAAGCCTGCCCCAACACACGTTCAATCGCACTTGAAAATCTTCCAACAGGAATAAACAGCATTCAAAGTACATTTTCCAACTACCTGCCTCAAATAGCAAAATCATTCGATTTGGTATTTATTGACGGACATCATGACGGTGACGCATTGTTAAAATACCTTGAAGAGTCTGATCAATTCACTCATGACGATACAATTTTTATACTGGACGACATTCGCTGGAGTGCTTCTATGAAGGCAGCATGGAATAAAATTATCGATAATCCAAAATATAATGTCACATTAGATTTTTTCAGAGTAGGAATCATAGTAAAACGACCAACTCAAGAAAAAGAACACTTCTCTCTCAGAATGTAGTTGTCAAAAGATCAAGTAATTCTGGCTGTTCGCTTGTTGGAATAGAATACGAAACCCCCACTTCTTCCCCTTCAAAAATACCATCAGGGTGATCATCTTCACCCCTTGTAGCACCAGTTGCATTAGCCAAAACAGCATGAGAAAGACCATTTTCCACATCTTGAACATCTGAATCAACCAATTCGAATTCATTAACATCTAAATCCAAAACAGGTGAAGTACTAGAAACTTCCTCTTCTAAAAGGTCAAGATTATTTTCATCAGCAATCTCTTCAGTTTTGTGTTCATCAGAAGCCACTAATTGTTTTTCACTTGAATCAATTGACGTATTATTTAAAAATGGAATTGTTAAAAACACCAACAATCCAACAGCTGCTATTTGAACCAAAGGTTGACGATGCAATGGTTTATTTTTTGGAACAATGGAGGCTAACATGGAACTATACCATACTCCTGTAGCCTTCGGATAAGTAGAAACAAACAATTCATCCAATTCTTTCTTCGTTTCCTTCTTAGGCAATACCCTTGACGCCATCGCAACACCGTCAACATCTAGAAACACCTGTTTAAGATTATTAAATTCATCTTCATTTGTACAAATATCTGACAACTCAACTTTTTCCTCAACAGAAAGTGACTTAAACTCCTTTTCTCGTACTATATCTATTATATCCTTTACCATCCTATCTATTCATTATCGGATTAAAATCTTTCAAGCTTTTTGCCAAATACTTAGTAGCATAAAATAAGCGTGACTTCACCGTCCCATCACTTATCTCTAGCACTTCAGCAATCTCTTTTATAGACAAACCATTCAAATGTCTTAGTTTAAACACTTCGCTATGTTTTAAATCTAAATCATCAAGACTCATTTCAAACCTCTCACGAAACTGTCCATCTTGAACCTCATTCATAACATTAGCTCCCTCATCACTGACTGGATAAGAACTATCTAAACCATTACTTATATTCTTTCTAACTTCTTGTTTCTTATACTCGTTTTTGCACATATTATTTGCTACCGAATAAACCCATGTTTTAAACCTTCTAGAAGGATCGAATAATTCAGGTCTTTTAATAATTTTAGCAAAAATATCATGGACAAAATCCTCTGCCTTTTCGCGGTCTTTCCATAACATTCGTATGAAATATCCAAGCAAAGCACTAGCGTATCGCGCATAGATTTCATCAAATGCCCGTTTATCCCCCTTAGAAATAGAGATCATCAAGTCTTCATCAGACATCGATTTATATTGCGGTTTTATCAATCGCATCAATAGCTACTCTTCAATTGTTGTACTCTTTCGTACTTTTTACACTGAACACTCACTTTATCACTTATCTTGTCAACTTCATCCTTCTTCTTTTGCTCTCCCCTTTCACCATACACCTTTCGTAATTGAAGTAACATAGGGAGATAATTTGCTGATAAATCCTTAGCTTTTTGGTTTGTCGCTTGATGAATAACAGTCTTTTCAAACTCTTCATTCCAGAGATAATCATTCTTGTAGAAGTTATTATAATCTTCCTCATGATATTCAAAAACCAATCCAACCACGTAAATTTTATCCTTTATTTGCTGAAGATACTCTTTGGGAATTGTCATTGAAATTCCAAGTCCCTTGGACTTATTCAATTCACAAAATTGAACGAAATAATCCACATCAATCGTGTCACGTTTAGGAAGAACATACCCTTTATCCATTAAAAATGTTCTATAGACATCACTTTGCATAAAGTCTAAAGAAATTAATGTAACATCAGATCTTAACTTTTCAATATTCTGCGCATTCCAAGCTCCATAAGAATCATCAAACCCATGTGTGATAAGCGTACCATTTTCGGGTGTTGAACGAAGAAGATCTTTTGAATATTCAATTACCGGTACGCTTAAACGGTTAGCCTCTTTTAACAATCCTAAGTATTTGATTCCATTTACAGAATCATTAGTAATTATACTACAAGCTGCCAATTGAACATGAACATCTGAATTATTAGGACGTAACCTTTCTGCTTCTTTGAGACTTGATATCAAATCAAGATCATAATTTCCAGCAATAAATGTATAGTAATGATACTCGAACGAATTGGGTGCATTTAACTGAAAGTATCCAACAGCTTCATCCATTTTCTCTTGTTGAACAATAGATGGTGAACGCTGAGTACGTTGTGTTTTAGCTCCATTTTGTGAATAAGAAAAGTTAAACTCTGCAGACCTATAAGCTTCTGTTTGCTGATAATTACTTGGAGACATATCAAGCTCTTTTTCAGAAGACATCTGAATTGTTCCATATGGTTTCGGTTCAACAACTGATTCCGTATTAACTTCAGACTCCCCACCAACCTTCAGGTGTTTTTTCCTTGACTCTTTAACAGCAGATTTCGGTTTAAACAATTGACCTTTATTAACCACTATAGAGTCTACTTCTTCAACCTCATTTTTAACATCAGGTTCATTCTCAACTTGTGGAACGGAGTTTGTTACCTCCTGCGCCTCCGCACAGCCATTTAAAATCAATAAAATACAAACAAAAAAACTTCGCATAACTACGTATTTGATTATATGTACACCTTATTTTAGAAAAGGTTCAAATAAAGTTAAAGAATCTTTTGAGAAGCCACAAACAGGATCAAGAATCCCCGGCAAATAAAAACTTATTAGGAGAAACAAGATTTGTTTTAACAGCATACATGACGATCCCCGCAGTGTTTCGAACACCTAATTTCGCCATAATATTTTTTCTATGAGTTCCTACCGTATGACTACTAATGAACAACTTTTCCGCTATCTGCCCATTTGTATAGCCCTCCGAGATTAATACAATAATTTCTGACTCTCTTTGAGAAAGAACAATTGGATCGCATGTAAAAGACTCTAAATCCAGATCATTAACATCTAAATTTGCCTCTTGAATTGTTTCTAAAATTTGACCACAAAAGAAGCTACTTCCATTTTGAGTCTCCTTAACTGCATCAACAATTTCAACCAGAGAACAATCTTTTTTAACATAGCTCTTAACTCCTGATTTTAATGCATGAACTAACGTTTGAGCAGATTGTTCAGGGGTAATCGCCAAAACATTAACCGATTTATCCTTAGCTAAAAGTTGAGAAACAACATCAATTGTAAAACCTGGAGCTGTATAATCAATGACTAACAGTTCTATACCAAAATTCTCGAAAATGCTCAATAGCTCTTCGCTATTAGAAGCCTCTCCTACAATTTCAATATTCGTTTCTTTATTCAAAGCAGAACGAATTCCTAATCGAATTAATTCATTACTATCTGCAAGAATAAGTTTCACCATTATTTAGAATCAATTTATATAAGCAAATATAGTTAGAATTCCAAAAAGAACACGGTCTTCAGAAGATATATTTTATTAAAACTAGAACTTTACCAACCACCCCATCTCATCTTCAACACGACCAGCTTTCAAGTCAGTTAAATATGCTTTAACTTTATTAGATAATACTCTTGATTCAACTGAAGGCAATTCAAATAACTCCCCTCTAAATCCAATCTTAGCAATTGTAGCAATTGTAGCAGCTGTACCAGCACCAAATGCGTCAGTCACGCGTCCTTCTCTAAGTGCTTCAACAACTTCTTCAACAGAAACTTTACGTTCCTCTACTTCCACACCCCAATGTTTTGCTATTTCAACAACAGACCTTTTTGTTACACCTTTTAAGATTGTATCCACATCTTCAGCAGGAGTAACTAACTTTCCATCAATTTCAAAAACAACATTCATCGTTCCAGATTCCTCAATATACTTATGCTCGGCCGCATCAGTCCAAATTAATTGATGAAATCCTTCTTCTTTAGCCAATTTTGCTGGATATAAAGATGCTGCATAATTACCTGCCGTTTTTGCTCGTCCAACTCCACCAGAAGCAGCACGCGTATAATGTTCTTCAATTTTTACATTTACAGGCTCCGAATAATAAGATCCAACTGGACAAGTAAAAATGACAAACTTATATTTATCTGAAGGCTTAATTCCGATAAAATCATCTATAGCAAACATGTATGGACGAATATATAAAGAATACCCTTCTTTATTTGGAATCCAGTCACGGTCTAAATCAACTGTTCGTTTTATTAATTCAGTATATACATCTTCAGGAATTGTTGGCATACACATGCGCTCACAAGATTCTATAAATCTTTTCGCATTCAAGTCAGGACGAAAAATTAAAACATTACCATCTTCGTCTTTATTTGCCTTCATCCCTTCAAAAACAGACTGTCCGTAATGAATAGCTGAAGTAGCCGGGTGTAATGATAACGGAGCAAAAGGAACAATCTCTGGCTCATTCCATTCACCATTCTCATAATCCATCACCAACATGTGATCAGAAAAAACTCTACCAAAAGGCAGGTTATCCCAATCTACTTGATTGATTCTTGATTTTTCAATTCGCTGTATTTTCAATGTCAAAGAGTCATTCACCATAGTCATTTTCTATGCTGCAAAGATACACAGAATCTCGTATTTAGCAAATGGTAAAAAATCAATGATTGATTAAATATTTCTGTAATTTTGAAGGTTTAACATATTCATTTTGCAAAAAAGCAGAGAATTATTAAAACGCTATTGGGGATACGATTCCTTTCGACCTTTACAGGAAGAAATAGTCGATTCGATTATTTACGGAAGTGATACTCTAGCTATCTTACCTACTGGCGGAGGAAAATCCATTTGTTTTCAGGTTCCTGGAATGGCTCTTGATGGGTTAACACTTGTTATCTCACCATTAATCGCTCTTATGCAGGATCAAGTAGACCAGCTAGCGAAAAGAGGAATCAAAGCTTCAATGATTCGTTCAGGAATGAGTTATCGTGAAATCGATATCACTCTGGATAATGCACGATTCGGAGGAACAAAATTTCTATACACAAGTCCTGAAAGACTTAAAACTTCATTGTTTCTGGAGAGATTCAAAGAAATGAATGTTAGTTTAATAGTCATTGATGAAGCCCATTGCATTTCACAGTGGGGACATGATTTTCGGCCTGCATACCTGGAAATCAGCTCCATAAAAGAACTTCACCCCGAATGTCCATTAGTTGCCGTTACGGCATCTGCTACGAATCAAGTTCAAAAGGACATTATTGATCAACTCACCCTAAAATCACCAAAAATATTTAAGGGATCTTTGAGTCGTTCTAATTTACATTACGCTGCAATCCTTTCTGACAACAAATTGAATTCTATCCTCAATTATTGTAATAATAGAATTCAAGAATCTGGAATTGTATACTGTCAAACACGAAAGAGTGTTAAACATGTTGTACAGCAACTTAGAGCGAAAAAAATATCTGCAGGTTTTTATCATGGTGGACTAAACACAGATGACCGTAAATACATGATGGAAAACTGGTTAAACGGCAACATACATGTAATGGTTGCAACCAATGCCTTTGGCATGGGGATAGACAAACCAAATGTTCGATACGTTTTACACTATGAAGTACCATCCAATATTGAAGCTTATTATCAAGAAGCTGGTCGCGCTGGACGAGATGAAAAATCGGCAAACGCAATAATATACTGGGAACCTAAAGATTTAGATCAATTAAAAGATCGTCTAAAATATAAGTTTCCTCCAAAAGACAGAATTAAGCAAATATATAGTTCAATTTGCAATTTCTTAACCATTGCAATTGAATCAGGAGAAGGAGAAACATTTGATCTAGACATCAAACGTTTTGCATCAATGTTTCATTTTTCAATTTCCGAAATTTTCTATTCTCTTAAAGTTCTAGAGAACAATTCCTCCTTAGTTTTCACGGAACAATCTTTCCATCCTACCCGATTAAAAATCGCAATTGGACAATCAGCACTTTATAAATTTCAAGTTGGCCATGATAAAGTTTCGTCAATTTTAATGCTTCTAACAAGAAGTTATCCTGGACTTTTTGATCGATTTATAACAATAAATGAATCAGAACTATCCAAACGACTAAAAATTACCTTTTCGGACTTTAGAGAACAATTACTTTACTTGGAACAATATGGTGTTATTGACTTAAGTCTTCAGTCTAATCTACCTCAAATAACATTATTACACGGTCGGTATTTAGAAAGTAAACTATCTATTGACCAATCGATTTACGAACAAAAACAACAAGCCGAAGAAAGTAAACTTAATTCGTTAATTAAATATATAAAGACAACTAGTTGTCGATCCGTTGAAATTTCAAATTATTTTAATGCAGATTCTGTAATCTGCAAAGTTTGTGATAATTGCTTAGAAAACATGAGTAGCACATACACCCAAAAAGAACTTTACGAAATAATACCCACCTTATTACCCTCTAATTTAGATCAACTTTCCAACAAGTTAGCTGTCAAAGAATCAATTGTAAAAAAAGCAATTCAACACCTCATCCTAGAAGAGCTAATTATCTTCAATGGTGAAAATTATCAAACGACTAATTCTTAATCATCGATTTAATCTCATGCACCTCTTTTTGTAAATCTTTCAAAGATTGAGACAAATCAGTATCATCAATTTTAAGATCTGGTAGTTCTGGAGATATATAATTTACAAATTTCCATATTTCAACGATATCATTTGCATGAACGACATATGGTTCGTAAAAAGTATTTGTTGAACACAATTGAAATGATTGTTCTGAACTCAATAAATTATGCACCACTTTAAAGACTATACCATCATCCTTTGTTACTACAATACATGGTGTTCCATTTCTAATTGACATCCAATTCTGAACAAACTCACCAACAACAAAAGAACCTTCAACAACTGGAGGCATAGAATCTCCCTTAATTGGAAACGATCGATATTTTCTGTCTTTCGAAAGAAAAGGTAAATGAAATGTTGGCAACACTTTCAAGTAATCAGGATCTGCATATCCAGCCGTATACCCTGCACTTGCCTTTTGAGGAATCAATTCTATTAAATCTTCATTTTCCTCACTTACTACGGTTGTCAAAACCCTCAATTTATGTCCTTTAACATCAACATGCAAACCGCTATCCACTCTATTCCAGTCGCTATCTTTGTATTTAGAAAAGTCTTGTTTCACAAGATCATCAATAGAAACACTGTAAAATTCGCTAAAGAGTATTAAACTATCAAGATTGGGGTGAGCTACGTTATTCTCATACCCTGAATAGGAACTGCGTGTTAAACCCAGTTCATTTGCCACTTCTTCCTGAGACATTTTCCTTCTATTTCTCAGCATCTTTAAGTTTGTCCCGATCCCCATGTTTACTTTTTAATCAATTATATGTCGGAAATATAATCAAATCTTAAAATATAAACAAGTGATGATCAATTTTTAATCACGAAGGATAATCGGAGTCCCCATAGCTTTAGATTGAACAGCAACATATTTGGCCCCTAAAAAGATAATTTGAGAAGAATAATAAACCCAAACAAGAACAATTAATAATGTTCCTGCGACACCGCCATTCGCAGCAAAAAAATAATTCCCAAGGTAAAACTTAATGAGTAACTGCCCTACATACAACAAAATACTGGTTAGAAAAGCCCCTTGCATAGCCATTTTCCAACGAACCACACCATCATGAAGATATTTAAATACAAACGTGAATATGAGCGCATTCATAAATATTGGAAGGCCGTATCGCACAATCCCAGAGAACAACCAATTTAACACCTCAATATCATCAAAAAATTGAGAGCTAATTGATAGAAAAATAGTTTCAGCAAAATACAGGAGAATAACAACAACCGTTATTCCTGCAATAAAGGCCATAGAAGTGAATCGAAATAATAGACCACGCACAATTTTTCTTCTCCTACTTAAAATAGCAGTATCTAAATCATAAAATTCATCAATGCTTCTCTTTAACGAAGTCAATATCGCAGTACACGAAAACATCAATGCCACAGCCCCTATAATTTCTAGTAATAAATTCCCTTTACCTAAATCAATTTGATTCAAAAAGCCCAAAACACCTTGAACATCCTCTATTCCAATTTGCTCTCGTAACAGATTAGCAATAATATCTATCATTACGTCATGCCCTACAATACGACCAAAAATAGTGATGCTTAAATAAAGCAAGGGAACCAAAGCAAGAATAGAATAATACGCTAAAGAAGCTCCATGCATCATTGATTTTTCACGAAAGAATTCGATTAAAACAGTTCGCAACAATTGATAAGTATCCTTTAATTTATTCATATTTTCTTTTGATCGATATCGAACTTAATTTTTCCAATGGTTCATCGGATACTAACATTACCTCTTCTGAATTTCCAGAAATATTAAAATAATTCACAATGTACAAACCGACATTAATTGACCGAAGGTAATTAATTTGTATTTCGTCTCCTTCAGGATCATATTCATTCGGTCGAAAAAGAACTTCATCACCTCCAATCGTTACGCGATTTACAACCCCTAATAACTCCGCTTTCTCCTTCGTTTTAGAGGAATAAAAAAAACGCTTTGGATCTATACATTCTTCAACACCATTCCCTTCTAAATATATTATTTTGTTCGCTATTGACATAATCTCCTCCCCATCATGAGAAACCAAAATAACTGTTGTGTTTCGAACATTATTTAACTCTAGTAAATAACCAATAATTCTTAATCTCAACCGTAAGTCTAAATGAACAAAAGGCTCATCAAGTAATAAAAACTTAGGCTCACAAGCAATTGCTCGACCTAAGGCTAATCTTTGTTGCTCACCTCCAGAAAGTAAGTGGGCCTTTCGATTTTTAATTTGGTTAAGCTCTAATAACTCTAGAAGTTCGTTGATTAAAACATGTTGATCTTCTTTGTGCAAATGAAGAACCTTTTCTCTCAAGTTCTCCTCAACAGAATGAAACAAATCCAACGCGAAATCCTGATTAACCAGCTGTAATTCCTCATATCCCGGTATCAGTTTTATAGAAGGTCCTTGAAGCTTACCACCCTCAAAAAAGATTTCTCCTTCAGAAGAATCTAATAAGCCACACATTAATTTTAATAGAGATGTTTTCCCTACACCACTTCTTCCAACTACTCCCACAAGCTCTCCCTGACCAATTTCAAATGAAATATCTCGGAATATCCAATCCTCTCGCTTTAACCCAACTTTAGAAAGTCGTAACATTTAAACAATCAATTCTTTAGGGAATTCTTGAGAAGCTATGTAAATTCCAGGAATAGGATTTGACATTGGTTCATAATCTTTAATATAAATTTTAAGATTTAAATCATCTCCCTCAATAATTTCAAATGAATCTAGAATACTTTCGGAGCAACCTACATAAGTGGATACCTCCCCTTTAACCTCAAAAAGTCTCATCCCTTTAACCTCATGAGAAAACTTCGTGCCATCTGGCATCTCTCCTTCTAAAGGAAATCCTGCTCCTTCATGCTGTACAATATTAGTTACATCTGTAGTAATCTTTAACTCATCCTCCCATTCATATTTTCGATTTAACTCAGATTCCTTTCCATTATTATTAGCCTCAGCATGCTCTATTGAAAAATGATCATTTAATAAATAAACATTAATTGTACAATTCATATCCATGTATTTCCTGCAAAAATATCAACTTTCCTCTTTAAAATGACGTTAAATCAAATCACCGGCTTATTTTTGCTTAAATTCTGAATTCTGTGGAAAAAAATATTCAAATTTTCAAAAATAAAGTTCATTCAATTGAACGTAAACATCCTTGGATATTTTCTGGGGCAATTCAGTCTGACACTTCAGAAATTTATGATGGAGATACTGTCTCAGTTTATGATTCTAAAAATAGGTTCTTAGCACGTGGACATTTTCAACATGCGACTATATCCGTTCGAATCTTAAGTTTTGAAGACGTTCCATTGGATCAGTCCTTTTTTACAGCTAAAATAAAGAATGCTTTCTCTGTAAGAATGAAGCAAAATCTATTACGTTCTGATAATAATATTTTCAGACTAGTACATGGCGAAGGAGATGGACTTCCAGGTTTAATTATTGATTATTATGCTGGTGTTGCCGTGATTCAATGCCACAGTATTGGAATGTATAACTCGATTCCTTTCCTTTATGAATCTTTAATTGAAGTTTTAGGAGATAACCTACAAGCGATCTATTCGAAATCATCAGACACTCTTCCAGAAAGAACAGAAGTAGAAAACATGTATTTGCATGGAGATTGCGCAACACCTCATTTAGCAATTGAGGATGGCGTTAAACTAAATATAGACTGGGTTACAGGTCAAAAAACAGGTTTTTTTATTGACCAAAGAGAAAACAGGACTCTTCTAGGCAAATACGCTAAAGGAAAACGAGTTTTAAACACGTTCTGCTATTCAGGAGGCTTTAGTTTATCTGCATTATTAAATGGTGCTGAATTAGTACATTCATTGGATAGTTCAAAAAAAGCAATCCAATTGACTGATGAAAATATTGTTTTGAACAAATTTTCAGGCAAACATGAATCAATTGTTGCTGACGCAATGAATTACATGAAAGATCTAAAAGAAGATTATGACATCATCGTTTTGGATCCTCCTGCTTTTGCTAAGCACCGAAATAAAAGACACCAAGCTTTGCAAGGCTATAAACGATTGAACGCCCACACCATCCGTCAAATTAAACCCGGTGGAATTATTTTTACGTTCTCTTGCTCTCAGGTGGTTGATAAATCACTTTTCACAAATACCGTTATAGCAGCATCTATAGAAGCTGGAAGAAATGTTCGAATTCTTGAACAGCTTCACCAACCTGCCGATCACCCAATCAATGCATTCCATCCTGAAGGAGAATACTTAAAAGGATTGGTTATTCAAGTAGATTAATGCTTAACATAAGTTATAAAACAATTCTTTCTGTTGCTGTGCCGCTTATGGCATCTAGCTTCATTCAGTCTATTGTTTTAATTACAGATTCATCCTTTTTAAGCCGTTTTAGTACTGAAGCCTATGATGCAGCGGGAAATGGTGGTTTAATATATATAACTCTTCTAATGTTAATCATTGGATTGAATGACGGTGCTCAAATAATCATTGCACGTCGTATTGGTGAAGGAAAAGAATCTGTTATCCCAAAAGTAATGGGAAGTGCAGTCCTTACGAATTTCATCATCACTATTGGTTTATTTCTTATCATGTTTCTTGTTGTCCCTTATTTTCTCATCAATGGAGCAAAGGACATTGAACTGGCCCAAGAAGAAGTTAAGTATGCATCAATACGATCCATAGGATTTATATTCTCTTCTGTATCATTAACTCTGATAGCCTATTTTTCAGCTAGAGGAAAAACTCGTATAATTTTAATGGGGGCATTATTCACCGCCCTCTTCAATGTTTTATTTGATTACCTTTTCATTTTCGGCAAACTGAATTTGCCTGCTATGGGATTAAAAGGAGCAGCAATCGCGTCTGTTTTATCCGAAGGAATAGGAATGATTTTTTTCTTAATTCTGTTTAAAAAATATTCCCCTAAGATTATTTATAAGATACGAGTATCAAAAGATAGTATCTTAAATTTACTCCGAATTGGTAGTCCAATTATGCTACAAGGGCTAATTGCTATGTCTACTTGGACAATTTTCTTCTTTTGGATTCAACAAATAGGCATATACGAATTAACGATTTCTCAGAACATCAGATCCATTTACTTCTTAGCATTTGTTCCGATTTGGGGATTTGCAGCAACAACAAAAACTTATGTCAGTCAATACATTGGAGGTGAAAAATCCCATGAACTTCGAATTATAATTAGAAGGATTCAGCTTCTCACAGTTCTATTTTTAATAATCCTCTTTCATGGAGCCTTGCTGTATCCCGAATCATTGATAAAGTTAATTAATCCTACAGAGGAATATATTCAAGAAAGCAGTTCGATCTTACAATTTATATTCACCTCTGTAATCCTGTACGGATTATCCAGTGTTTATTTTCAGACAATATCCGGTAGCGGAAATACTCGTTTCACATTCTATATTGAACTAATTTCGGTTAGCCTCTATATTTTAACGGCATACTTATTTATTAAAGTTTATAAATTAGAAATCTTCTGGATTTGGTCCGTAGAGTACATTTACTTTTTTACAATGGGATTATTTTCCATTCTTTATTTACGTTTTTTCGATTGGAAAAAGAAACTTATATAGTATTATGAAAGTTGTTTTTATGGGAACCCCTGAATTTGCCGTAACCATACTAGATGCATTGGTGGTAAATAACATTGAAATAGCTGCTGTTATAACCGCTCCTGACAAACCGGCAGGAAGGGGCAGAAAGATGAATAAAAGCGCTGTAAAAATCTATGCTGAAAAAGCTGGATTGCCAATTTTACAACCAACAAATCTAAAGGACAAATCTTTCATCTCTGATTTAGAAGCAATAAATGCTGAATTATTCGTTGTGGTAGCCTTTAGAATGTTACCTGAAGTTGTTTGGCAAATGCCTTCCTTAGGTACAATCAATCTACATGCCTCTTTATTACCAAACTATAGAGGTGCTGCACCAATTAACTGGGCAATAATTAACGGTGAAAAGAAAACGGGAGTAACAACCTTCTTTATTGAAAAAGAAATTGACACAGGAGCAATCATAGAGCAACGTTCTATAGAAATCGATGAAAATGAAGCTCTAGGAAGTGTTTACGATAGACTCATGCATCTTGGAGCCGAAACAACATTAAGTACAGTGCACTCCATTAAAAAAAACGAAATTGCCCCGATAAAGCAAAATGAATTTCAGATAGAAAAGAACATGCCTGCTCCAAAGATCTTCAAAGAGGATTGTTTCATCAATTTCAAAAAGTCTGGATTAGATACGCATAATCTAATTAGGGGGTTAGACCCATTTCCTTCTGCTTGGTGCAAATTACATCATGTAAATAAAACCGAAGTAACTTTTAAATTATTTAATTCGGAGCTTACAGACATACCATCTCCAACCAATGAAATTTTAGTAGAAAAAAAAGCAATTCTCTTTCCATGTAGTGATTACTATATTAGAATTAATAAAATACAACCGCAAGGAAAGAGAAAAATGAATGTTAATGAATTTTTAGCAGGAAATAAAATGAGTGATTTTACTCTTTAAATCTACAATACCGTTTAAATACTAGAGTTCATGGGCTTTTCAGGCTTGTTTATCAACAAATTATCATACTTATCCACAATTTGAGGGCTTTTAGTGCTGTAATCCTTGCGTGGCAAGGATATTAAGATATATTTGCTCTGATAATAAAAGTTAAACAAACTAAAAACCAAGACTATGAACAAAGCAGAATTGATTGATGCGATGGCATCAGACGCTGGATTGTCAAAAGCTGACGCTAAAAGAGCACTAGATGCATTTTGTGAAGCAACAACTAAAGCATTAAAAAAAGGAGATAGAATTTCTCTAGTAGGTTTCGGTTCTTTCTCTGTTTCTAATAGAGCAGCAAGAACTGGTCGTAACCCACAAACTGGTAAAGAAATTAAAATCGCTGCAAAAAATGTAGTAAGATTTAAAGCAGGTTCAGATCTTTCAAGTAAAGTGAACTAATTTCGAATCTTAGAAATTACAAAGGGAATCGTTTGGTTCCCTTTTTTTTATGGATATAAACAATAAAGTTTTTGAACAGTTGAATGCTATTATTACTGATAGCAAAAAAGAAATGTTCCAACGTATAGCTGCGAATAGAACAAATTATCTGACTGTCGCATTAGAAAACATTCAAAAAGATCACAATGCATCAGCAGTTATTCGAACCTGTGATTGTCTTGGAATACAAAACATTCATCTGATTGAAAAGAATGAAGTTTATGGAATTCAAAGAGAAATCGCTAGAGGTGCAGCTTCTTGGGTTAATTTCACATCTCATTCTGATGGGAACTCCCCATCTATTACTGCAATCGACAAGTTAAAAAAAGAAGGGTATCAAATTGTGGCTACGTCTCCACATGCAGAACACACGCTTGACACAGTTCCTATAGATAATCCGATAGCTCTTTTTTTTGGAACAGAACGTGACGGAATTAGCAAGCAAGTTATTGAAAATGCTGATCATCTTGTTAAAATACCAATGTATGGTTTTACTGAAAGCTTCAATGTAAGTGTTTCAGTGGCAATTGTTTTAAATCAATTACGAAATCGTTTAGATGCCACTTCTATAGATTGGAAGCTAAATGAGCTAGAACAGATTAAACTCAAAATAGATTGGTGTACAAAAGTCATCAATGAAGGTGTCAAAGTAGAGAAGGAAATACGTAGAAGGATAATTGAAAAAGAATAATATCTTTGTAGTAAAATCAACCGATAATATAATTCTTAACAACTGACTATGGGTAAAGGAGATAGAAAGACTAAAAAAGGAAAAAGAACTATTGGTTCGTACGGAAATACAAGAAAACGAAGCAGTTCTTCATCTATTACAGAAAAGAAACCTGTAACTAAGAAGAAAGCTACTGTAAAGAAAGCTACTGAAAAAAAGGCCGCTGATAAAGCTGCCACAACAAAAAAGACAGCAGCAAAAAAGACAGCAGCAAAGAAAACAACAGCAAAGAAAGCAGCCTCCCCTAAAGAGGACTAAATATTTCGGCTGCCTAAATTGGCAGCCTTTTTTTTTCAATTAATTATTCAATTTAAAATGAAACACAATTTCGGAGCAGGTCCTTGTATTTTACCCCAAGACGTTTTTAAAGAAGCTGCAAAAGCAGTTGTTGACTACAATGGACTTTCCCTATTAGAAATCTCTCATCGAAGTCCTGATTTTGTTGCGGTGATGGAAGAAGCCCAAAGTCTCGTAAAAGAAGCTCTTAATATTCCTAATGGGTATACGGTTCTCTTCTTACAAGGTGGAGCATCACTTGGCTTTTCAATTACAGCTTTAAATATGATGAGAGAACATAAAAAAGCTGCTTACGTAAATACTGGAACATGGGCTAAAGGTGCCATCAATGAAGCTAAATCTCTTGGGATAGATGTTAATGTTTTCGCTTCTTCAGAAGATAAAAACTTCTCATACATTCCTGAATTGGTTAATATTCCAAATAAAGTAGATTTTCTCCATTACACATCAAACAATACTATTTTTGGAACGCAGTTTAATCAAATACCTCAAAGCGATCTTCCATTAGTTTGTGATATGTCGTCTGATATATTTTCTAAACCTGTAGATATCTCAAAATTTGATATAATCTATGCAGGCGCTCAAAAAAATCTTGGTCCTGCTGGTACAACCTTATTCATCGTAAAAGATGAGATTTTAGGTAAATCGTCTTCTGAGTTTATGCCAAAATACTTGAACCTTAAAAATCACGCTGATAAAGGGTCAATGTTAAATACTCCACCAGTATTTTCTATATATACATCTATGCTTAACCTTAGACACTTAATAAAAAATGGTGGTGTTGAAGCAGCGTCAAAAAGAAACACTACGAAAGCTGAGTTATTATATTCGGAAATAGAACGAAACCCGTTATTCAAGGCTCCCGTATCTTTGAAGGATCGTTCTTTAATGAACGCTACATTTCTATTAACTGATGATTCAAATAAAGAAATATTTGATGCTATGTGGAATGATGCTGGAATTATTGGTTTAAAAGGTCACCGTTCTGTTGGTGGTTATCGAGCTTCCATGTACAATGCACTTACTATTGATAGTGTTAAAGTATTGACAGACGTAATGAACGAATTTACTAGAAAAAATGGATAATATGAAAGTATTGGCAAATGACGGTATTTCTCAAGCAGGAATTAATGCCCTTGAACTTGGTGGTTATACCGTATTAACGGATAAAATTGAACAGTCAGATTTAATAGCTGAAATTAACAAACAAAACATTGAAGTTGTGCTTGTTCGGAGTGCAACAACAGTTCGTAAAGACTTAATTGATGCTTGCCCCAATCTTAAACTGATTGGTCGTGGTGGTGTTGGAATGGACAATATTGATGTTGAATATGCTCGTGACAACGGGAAAGTTGTCATCAACACCCCTGCTGCATCTTCTCAGTCTGTTGCGGAACTAGTTATGGGACATTTCTTAGCGATATCTCGCTCTTTGAATGATTCTTACAAAAACATGAGCAACGGTGATTTTAAAACATTGAAGAAAAAATACGGACAAGGTGTTGAACTTCGAGGAAAGAATCTTTCTATAATTGGTTTTGGAAGAATTGGACAAAGCTTGGCATCCTATGCAATAGGATGTGGAATGAATGTCACTGCAGTTGATCTAAACACTGAAAAAAAATCAATTCCTCTTCAACTTGGTAATAACATCTCTGCTAGTGTAGAGATTGAACCAATTACCTCAATTGATGACGCTATATCATCTGCGGACTTCATTTCATTGCATGTTCCTAAACAAGAAGATGGGTCAGCTGTGTTCGGTGCTAGTGAATTTGAAAAGATGAAGGATGGTGTTCGAATTGTGAACGCTGCTCGTGGCGGTGTTATGGATGAAGAAGCACTAATTAATGCATTAGATTCAGGTAAAGTTGCAGCTGTAGCATTGGATGTATTTGAGAACGAACCAAATCCGAAACAATCACTTCTTTCTCACGATAAAATTGCGTGTACACCGCATATTGGAGCAGCAACAGTTGAGGCTCAGGATCGAATTGGAACAGAATTAGCTGCTTCAATCATTGCTAACTTTGGTATAAAAGCTTAAGATTTAACGTATGGCGAAAATACGTCCGTTTAAGGCTATTAGACCGACTAGGGATAAAGTTCATTTAGTTGCAGCTCGTCCTTATTATTCATATAAAAAGAATGTCCTCGAGGCTAAACTCGAGGACAATCCTTTTACTTTTTTACATATAATTAGTCCTGAATTCGGACTTGATAAAACGGATCGTCCAGACCAAAAAGAACGATTTGGACCGGTTTCAGATCGCTATGCGGATTTTATTGCTCGTGGAATTTTAACTCAAGATGATTCTGCTCAATTCTATATCTATCGACAAACTAAAAATGGACATGCTTTTACTGGATTGATTGGAGCTGCAAGTATTGACGAATATCGCTCAGACAAAATAAAGAAGCATGAAGCAACCATTACTTCAAGAGAAGAGCTCTTTACGGATTATTTGAATCAAGTAGGATACAATGCTGAACCTGTACTATTATCTTATCAAGGAAACGAGAGGATAGACACTCTATTTGAAAATTCAATTAATAAACGTCCTGAATACGAATTCACAACAACCGATCTTGTAACTCATGAACTTTGGACATTATCATCAGATCAAAGTGATCAATTTCAAAACGCTTTTGAGTCAGTACCCGATTTATATATAGCAGACGGACATCATAGATCCGCATCCTCTGTACGGCTTCAAAACCTTAGAAGTTCGAATGAAGTTAGCTTTCAAAATGAGAACTCCTTTCTTGCCTATATGATTGACGAAAGGCGTCTAAAAATATTTGAATTCAATCGATTGATCAAAGGCTTAAATGGTCATACAACTGAAGAAATATTAACTCTATTAGAAGAGAACTATAAAATATCTCCCCTTACAGAAAAATCGAAACCATCACGAGAGCATCAAATAACAATGTGTATCCAAGGAGACTGGTATTCTCTCGAATGTAAGCAACAAATTCTCTGCTCAAATCACCCTGTTAATTCTTTAGACCCCCAAATATTAACGGATACAATTCTTGATCCAATTCTTGGTGTTAAAGATCTAAAGATTAATAAACGGGTTACTTTTATTAGTGGCACCCAACCTTTAAGCAAGGTTGAAAGAAAAATTGAGGAAAAGGAATTTGATATTGGATTTATCCTGTTTCCTGTAACCATGGACCAAGTAAAAAGAGTTGCAGATCATCAAATGATTATGCCTCCAAAATCAACATGGGTTGAACCCAAAATGAGAAGTGGTCTTACTATATACAATATCAACGAATGATTTCTGAAGCGCTAAATATAGTTAGGAATAAAATTCCTACCAACGTGACTCTTGTAGCAGTATCTAAGACAAAACCTGTAGAAGATATACTAACTGCTTACGAGGCTAACCAACGTATTTTTGGTGAAAACAAAGTACAAGAACTAGTTGAAAAACAAGATGCACTCCCTAAGGACATTGAGTGGCATATGATTGGTCATCTTCAATCAAACAAAGTTAAATATATTGCTCCGTTTATACAGCTTATTCATGCTGTAGATAGTCTGAAATTACTTATAGAGATTAATAAACAAGCAAAAAAGAACAATCGAACTATTAAATGTTTACTTCAATTTCATATTGCTAGTGAAGATTCAAAGTTTGGATTATCTCTCTCAGAAGTTCAAGAAATATTAGAATCTGATCAATTCTTACACTTAGAAAATATCTCAATTGTTGGTGTAATGGGCATGGCAACTTTTACATCAGATAAAGAAATTGTAAAAGAAGAATTCAGAACATTAGAAAATTACTTCCATGTTATTCAAAGTAGATACTTTAAATTTAACGACTCATTCCAACATATTTCTATGGGTATGTCTGGAGATTATGAGGTGGCTATTGAAGAAGGTAGCACGATGGTTCGTGTAGGAAGCTCAATATTTGGATCAAGATGAAAAAAACACTATTGCCATTGATATGCATCTTAAGTATTTGCATCTGTAACGCACAAATGACTGAAGCAGAAGTTTCTGTTCATCGTGCTAAATTTAAAGAACATTTACTAGATACTGCTTCAGGCATGTTGAATGCTAGTGAAATTGAAGAATTAAATTATCTCTCTTATTTCCCTTTTGATTCTAATTATCAAGTGGCTGTTACTTTTAAAAAGTCAAAAGGAAAAAAGTTTGAAATGCCAACTTCTACGGAACGTAAGCCAGTTTATAGACGTTATGGTTACATTACTTTTATAATTAATGGTGACACTTGTATATTAAGCGCTTATAAAAGCCTTGGACTTAAAGAAAAAGAATATAAAAATTATCTTTTTGTTCCATTTCGGGATGCCACAAGTAGAAATGAGACCTATGGAGGCGGTCGTTTTTTAGATTTCTCTAAACCTAAAAAAGGAGGTAATATTTTTCTGGATTTCAATTTAGCTTACAACCCTTATTGTGCATACTCACACCGTTATTCATGTCCTATCCCTCCAGAAGAAAATACCTTGTCAATACCTATTCTAGCTGGAGAACGAACTCCAGTGGCACATTAATTGTTTATATTTCGTTGTTTCAGCTATATTTGTAATGAACAAGACAGAATGAAAAAAATACTATTCCTCACTTTATTCATTGTTTTATGTGGAGTTTCTTACTCTCAACCATATAAAACGATTAAAACCTATAAACCGTATAAATGGATGCTAGGTATTAATTGGTCGGCAATTGACGATAACGGAGACAAATTCGGGCAATTATTTGACACAAAAAAATCTTGGAATGCGCTTGCTTTTCCAAGTACAATAAGTCTTGATCGTTACTTCACTTATGGTTGGAGTATGGAAGGTATCGCTACATATAGTAAATATAAAGAAGGTAATCTGATTAATGATTCAACTCATTTTTCTGGTACATTTTTTGGATTTGACGTGAATGGGAAATATAGTTTTTATCAATTATATGCCCCTGCCCTGCGTTGGATTGATCCATTCTTATCGTTTGGTGTTGGATACACTTATCGCCCTAATGCCGGAACAGATGTCCACTCACCAATGGTAAATCTAGGTGGTGGAGTAAATTTCTGGGTTCATAAGAATTTTGGGTTTCAAGTTAGATCACAAGCAAAATTTGGAGTATTTCCAGTAATTTGGGACACAAAAAGCAATTATCTTCATCACTCCGCTGGAATAGTAATTCGATATGGTGCGAATGGTAAGCATCAAAACGGAGAATTCGATAGAAAGAAGAATAAATGGGTACACGGTAGAAATAACTTTAAGAAAAGAGGAGGAAGATAGCTTCTCTTTGAATCTTAGTTTCTTTAGAAAATTCCATTTCTTAACAGGTATTCTTTCTCAAGTTTATCTATTATACCAAACTGTAAAAGTTTTATTTTCTATAAACAATAAATCGACATTTTATAGCGATTCAAATTTGTGCTTGGTTAGTTCTTATCCATCTTAAATGTATACTGGAACATAATTGACCGCGGTGGCTCAATTTTCAAAGGACGTAAAGACAATACACGATTAAAGATATTCGATCCAATTATTGCAATCTTGTGCTTTTCTGAAAGATTATATGAAACACGAGCATCAAAAATCCAATTTCCAAATTGATGTGTATTAAAATAATCTATATAACGAATTGTTTGTACAAAAGGTCCTTGTGTTGCATTTTCAAACTCCTGAATAACACCATCCATATTTGTTATCTTACTAAAATACTTGGCACTAAACCCAATAGCAAATTTCTTTCGAATAGTTATTTCAATATCTCCTTTAATATTATGCAAAAAACGATACTTTAAAATTTGATCTGTTGAATCATATGAAGTTGAATTGTAACTATACTCCCTACCTATTCCATCAATAGCATAAATGAAATCTGGATTTAACGTTTTTGGAACAATATAATTGTATCCTGTTATGAATGTCATCTCAGCGTGCTTCCCAAGCTTAGACTTTCCCGAAAAAGAAGCATCAATACCTAATACCCTAGAAGCACCAGTATTCAAAAATTTAAATCCAAATGGTTGAGTTGGATCTCCCCAAAAACCAAATAGGTATTCAATCGTATTTTCATACTCTTGCCAAAAACCAGCAACATCAATATAGCCATATATCTTACCAAACTTAATACCTTGTTTAATCCCAACCTCCGCATTCCAACTGCTTTCAGGCATCAATTCTGGGTTTGGAAACACTCCGAAATTCCCTACTCCAGTCCTGATATAACGTTCAGTAATAGTAGGAAAACGATATCCCTGACCATATGAAGCACGTAGATATGTTTCTTGATAGAGCTTTAAACTGGAACCTGCTCTAAATATTGGTTTCAAAGCTGTGATCGTATCATTGAGTTGAAAATATTCTAACCTACCTCCTGCCGATACATTTAAGACATTTTTGATTTTTTTATCAAACTGTGCATAAGCAGAAACATTTAATAAGTCATTGTAAGGGCTTCCTCCTCCAGCATATAAATTTGCATATGAACTCGTATGTGTACCTGTTAGACCTCCAATAAAATCAAAATCCTTTAAGGTTTCATAAGACTTTCGGAACATATAATCCCCGTATATGGTTGTAGATTGATTCGATTGATTGGCCGTCATTTCATTGTTAGCATGAAGCATTCTCATTCTAAAAGAATGCTTACCATCCGTTTGCGTGAAAAAATTTAAAAATGGATCTACATGAAAAATGAACTGATCTTGTAAAAATACAGCTCCTGGATATGATTGATATAATCCTGAAGAATCATTTAGCCAAGCAAAAGACAAATTTGATTGGGCATACATCACATTTCCATTCACTCCATAACTCAATCCACGAAATTTTTTCGAGCGATATCGTAAGTTAAAATTAAATCTTGCTCGTTTCAAAGACATCTGACGTTCAGTAAAGTTTGAAATCGTATCCTCTACAACAAAACTATCCGTTACAGGTGGACCAATATAACCATGATCGTAATTGATATTACCACCAAGTACAACATCCAAATTCTTTTTTACAATTCTAGAGTGTAAAATATTGACTCCCGTGATTAACGGAAAATTACTCCACCAATCCGCATCAGCAACATTTGGTTTAGAATAAAAACCAGAATAGGCATTCACTTTAGTTAATGGTTTGGCTTGAGGATACTTAGTCCTAATATGAATCGAACCAGATAACGCTGAACTTCCTGATAGTACAGAAGCCGCTCCTTTTATTACCTCAATTTGATGAATGTTTTCAACAGGAATAAATCCCCATTCAGGTCTTCCTGCATCTCCAGAAAGCATTGGCATGTCATCAACAATTACAGCAACTTTCGAACCTACTCCAAATGTGAACCCGCTTCCACCTCTTATTTGAGGTTCGCCATCCAGAATATTCAAGCCTGGAGTCTGGTCCAAGGCAGTCTCTATACTTCTTGTATTCTTATTTTCAATAAGTTCTGGTCGAATGATTTCCATTGAAACTGTTTGATCTTCCAAAGCCCTGTCAAATTTTCCCACTTTGACGTCAACCCCCTCAATCTGCTGAACAAATGAGGATAAAACAATATCTCTCGTTACAATTTGATTCGCAATAATTGTAATCATAAATGTATCAGAAATCATTCCTGTAGCTCTACAAACAATCTTTACTTTTCCTGCAGGAAGCTTCATTGAATAATTTCCATCCTCATCGATTCCGGAACCAATCGTTCGGTCTATTCGGCAAATCACTTGACCACCAAAAACAGGATTGCCTTTCTCATCACGAACTTTCCCTTTCAAAGTTCCATCTTGAGCATTCAAAAAACCAGCAATAAACAATATTATCGTTAAACAAGTAGCTTTCATCATAATGACATATAAAAAAAGGCTGATTACATTATGTAATCAGCCTTCAAAATTAGTTTAAATTTTTACTTCCTGTAAATTTCGAATTGATATACTTTCTTATCCGTTACAAGGTGAACAAAATAGATTCCTGAAGTAGCTTTAAAACTAGTCTTATCAGAAATATCACCTTGTTGAACTTTTTGGCCAAGTGCTGTGTATATTACATACGATCCTATTATTTGCTCTTTAGAACTAAACACTAATTCATCATTCGCATCAAAATAAACCGAAATACCATCATTATTCAATTCAGAAAGTTCAACTAATGGATCAGTTCCTGCAAGTAATTCATCTCCATTAGAAACTCCATCAAAATCACAATCTGTTGCTTCCCACGTTGCTGAAGGAGCCATTGTTTGAGATCCAAGAATAAATGAACATAAATCTAACGGATCCGTAGAATCAGCTTGCTCATCTGCATCGGTAACACCATCTCCATCTGTATCAGTAGGCACTGTAGTTCCATAAATCAATTCGATGTCATCAATGTACAACTCATCACCACCTGAACCTCCACCTGGAGTCATATTTGTAGTAAATGTTATCAAAATATGCGTGTTTGCACTAGCTGGTCCTGAGTAATCAAAAGCAATTGCAAAGCGTTTCCATTGCGCATTAGTAGAAGCGAAATTTTCTTCAGCTGTAGCAACAACATAAGCCTGAGAAGCGGCATCCTCAGGATCTCTATAATCATCATTTGTGTGCAAGGTCGCTTTAACTCTACCAAAATCCGATCCTGATACTGGATTAAACTGCGCCCAAAAAACAAGTGAGTCAGGAGTGTCTGTTAAACTTTCAGAGAATTCTGAATCACTTGTAGCTGAAAAATTATAATTTAAAGCATCCGTTGGTGTAGTACTTCCCATATTAATTTTCCCCAAGGTCATATTTCCATTAGCAATCGTTCCAAGAATATTGTTCGACCAAATTCGAGCACAAGAAGACCCTGGCGATCCTACCCGTACATTCGTCGTATTCTCCTCAATTTGATCCTGAGCAAATGTTGACCAAGTACCTGTTGCGGTTAAAAAACTATTCCAATTAACAGGTTCAGAACCACCTCCCGAAACACTTTCCCACATCTCCAAATCGGAATTTCCTATTTGTCCTTGACAATAAGCCGAACCAGCAAAAAGGCACGCTGTAAAAAGTAAAATTCTTTTCATGTATTCTTATTTTGGTTTTGTGCAAATATAAAACCAATTTTTCACGAGGAGTTAGAAATCATTCATTCTGAAAGCCAAAATATTCATTTAAAACAAAAAGCCACCAACTTAAACCAACATTCTATCGTTTTATAAGTAGTAAAGGTATAAACGAAAGATCATGAAAGCACAACAAATATCTCATGTAAATGAAGCGCTTATGGTACTCCGTCATTTTATTAATTTGAGTGCAAAACTGCTTCCATTCCTTGATGAATTACAGCGAAAAAAATCTCCAACAGCTAGTGAGAATACAGACCGTTTAAAAATCATCGATGTTTATCGAAGCTATAATTTCGATACAAGAACTTCGGAAATGTTATTAAACTCTAATGTTCTAGAATTAATTAAACACTCCTTTGAAAATATAACATCGGACCAAGTCGTTAGACGACGACACAAAAGCAACAGAACTCTTACATCCTTTCTTTTAGAATACAAACGTCTAAAAGAAAATTGGGGAGATGTTGACGCGAATTAACATAATACGTAACCTTTCATAAAACTAACGTTCAATTTCTGATAAATGTGGTAGAATAAGTAGTTCTTTTCGGAATTCATTTATCTTTACCTTTAATGAAATCGAACGAATACAACACCAAATCGGAACTTCCAATAATGGAACACTTTTTCACCATTCAAGGTGAAGGTTTTCATAGTGGTCGTGCAGCTTACTTTATCAGAATTGCAGGATGTGATGTAGGATGTGTTTGGTGTGATGTAAAGGAAAGCTGGGATGCAAATGAACATGAATTGATGTCTATTCAGACAATCGTTGATTATGTTTCTTCCTCCAATACTGATTTTTGTGTAATTACAGGTGGTGAACCCGCCATGTATGACCTCACTCAATTAACTAAAGAACTAAAAAGCAAAGGAATTGAGTTAGCAATTGAAACTTCAGGATGTTATCCACTTGTAGGAAACATTGATTGGTATTGCTTTTCCCCAAAAAAATTCAAACCTCCTCACGAACAATCATATCAAATTGCTGATGAGCTAAAAGTTGTAATTAGTCACCCTTCAGATTTTGACTGGGCAGAATCACATGCGCAAAAAGTTTCTGACAATTGCCGACTGTATATTCAAACAGAATGGAGCAAACAGGAACGGTTTTTGCCTATTATTATAGAGTATGTAAAGAAAAATCCAAAATGGAAAATTTCTTTACAAACGCACAAATACATGAACATACCATAAAACTATGAGATATCTTCTTTTTTCACTTTCTCTTGTACTTTTCGCATCATGCGCTGTATCTCAAGGGAAATATTCTACAAAAAACAAAAAGGCAATTAAGTACTATACAGCTGGATTACAAGCGCCTAATCAGTCTATTGATCATACAACTCATCTACCAAACTTTAAAGCTGGGCTTGAACTAATGAGTAAAGCCTTAGAAAAAGACCCGAATTTTTGGGAGGCACATTTAGTCAGTGGTGAATTTAGAGAAAGCTTACATCAATATGATAAAGCTATAGAGCATTATGAAGCTGCTATTAGAATTAATCCAAATCACTCCCCTTCTGGGGCTACATTCTTTTTTCTATCAACTCTTCAGCAAGCAGTTGGAGATTATTCAGAAGCAATTAAAAATATAGATATATTTCTTAACAATAGACGCGCTAACCCTCAATTAATTGCTACAGCTAATGAGCTTCGAGCCAATTGTGTATTTGCTCAAGACGCACTAAACAATCCTTTAGATTTTAATCCAATTAATATCGGCCCTGGAATTAACACAAATAATCCTGAGTACTTTCCAACGATCACAGTAGATGGAAAAACAATTCTCTTCACCCGACTGATTAATGATCCCAGAGTTGATGAAAAAATAAAAAAACAGGAAGATTTCTATGTTTCGGAACTAAGTGACAAAAATATTTGGCAACAGTCAATTCCAATGCCAAACAATGTAAATACTGTTAATAACGAAGGCGCTCCAACTATCAGTGCTGATGGACGTTCATTAGTGTTTGTAGCTTGTCCAGATATTACTGGTAGAGATTATGGAAAGAACAGAAAAGGACGAGGAAGCTGTGATCTCTTTTACACAAAAAAACTAGGTTCCACTTGGACAGATCCAATTAATCTTCCAGGATTTGTGAACTCGGCAAACTGGGAAACTCAACCATCACTTTCTTCTGATGGCAAAACGTTGTACTTCATTCGTGGTCTTCAAGGTAGAGGAAGAAATGGAGATTCCGATATCTACGTCGCACACAAGGATGAAAATGGAGTTTGGGGCAAAGCAAAGAAACTACCAAATCATATCAACACTCCAAGAAAAGAAGAATCAGTACTAATTCACCCAGACGGAAAGACTTTATATTTCGCTTCTAGAGGACATGTAGGAATGGGAGGATCTGATCTTTTTGTATCAAGAATGGACAAAGATGGTAACTGGGGAACTCCTGAAAACTTAGGATACCCAATTAATACTAAGTATGATGAAAATTCACTAATGGTTTCTCCAGAAGGTGAAATTGCTTTTTTCGCTTCCAATAGAGAAGGTGGATATGGGGATTTAGACATTTACTACTTTACAATGCCTGAACATTTACGTCCAACAAGAACCCTTTACTTTGATGGAACCGTTTTCGATTCTTATACAAAGAATCCTCTGCCTGGAAAGTTTCGTTTAATTGATTTAGAAACAGGTAATGAAGTTATTTATTCTGAAGCAGATAAAATCAATGGTGAATTTACCGTATCGTTACCAACGAATAGAGAATATGCCTTAAATGTTGAATATCCAGGGTATACGTTCTTTTCAAAAAACTTTAATATGACGGCTGTAGAAGGACTCGAATCAATTCATATGGATGTACCAATGATTCCAATTGGAAGTGAAGGAATTACAGTATTAGACAATGTGTTTTTCGATCTATCATCGGCACGGTTAAGAAAAGAATCTTTTGTTGAACTTGATAAATTTGTTCAATTCTTGAGTGCGAATCCCCAAATTAGTATAGAACTGGGTGGGCATACAGATACTCGTGGAGATGCTGGTAAGAACCAAGTACTTTCTGAAAACCGAGCGAAAGCTGTATATGACTATGTAATTTCTAAAGGAATTGCTAAAGATCGTTTGGCATACAAAGGATATGGAGAAACAGTTCCTGTTATTTCTGACATTGAGATTGAAAAATTATCCTCAGAAAAAGAAAAGGAAAAAGCGCATCAAACCAATCGTAGAACAGAATATAAAACGGTTATAAAATAATGCATTTTATTCGACTCATTAGACCCATTAACTTATTAATTATTGCCCTAACAATGTATGGTTTAGGTTGGTATTTTGATACATGCATTTCTGATGGCGGGGTTAACTCCTTCACCTTCTTTATTCTTGTATTATCGACCATTATTATTGCTGCAGCGGGTAATATCATTAATGATTATTTTGATGTACGTGCCGATCGAATTAATAAACCTGATCGAATGGTTATTGAGAAGCACATTAAAAAACGTGTAGCCATCGTTACACATTGGGGATTTAACTTTATTGCTTTTAGTATGGCTATTTACCTTACTTGGAAGACGGGTTCTTTTTGGTATGCATTTATACACCTATTCTCCATCAATGTACTTTGGTTGTACTCCCTTTATTTTAAGCGCCAATTTCTAATTGGAAATTTGCTGATTGCTGCTCTTACAGCTCTAGTAACCATATTAGTTGGAATCTACTTTTATCAAATAAACAATATATCATCCCATGAACTAGGGACTATTTATCCGTTTGAAAACATTCATAATTCTTTCTCTATTATCTGGATCTCTCTTGGATTAGCATTATTCGCTTTCTTATTAAACTTTGCTAGGGAAATTGTTAAAGATATTGAAGATGTCAAAGGTGATTTAGAACTAAAATCAAGAACAATTCCCATTGTTTTAGGAACAATAAAAAGTAAACGAATTGTAGCTTTTATTTTAGCAATTGTTATTCTAAGTGCATTATTTGTATGGAATCAATATCAGCTCTCTTTCAACAGTATGATTCTTATTGGGGTTTCAGCTCTTACAACCACTATTGCCCTAATACTATTGTTTCAATCTACTGAACGTAAACACTACCGATTAGTAAATCATCTTATTAAATTATCAATGACAGCGGGTCTTTTAACACCTATTTACTGGAAACTTATTGCTATTTATGGATAACATTCAAATTGTTCTTGGATCTAAATCACCGAGAAGACAAGCCCTTATCAAAGAACTTAGGTTTCCTGTAGAAGTTAGAACAATGGATATCGAAGAAGTTTATCCATCTGATCTTCCTATAGCAGAAGTTCCTGAATTTCTATCCAAACTAAAGGCTGAGCCATTTGCAAATGACTTACGTCAAAATGAATTACTTGTTACTTCAGACACCGTTGTACTATTGGATAATCAACTACTTGGAAAGCCTAAAAATGAAACCGATGCTAAAAACATGTTGAGATCAATTTCAGGAAAAATACACACCGTTGTTTCTGGCGTTTGCTTAACTTCATTGGAAAAGCAAGTAACATTCTCTACAAAAACTGAAGTACACTTCTCTCCCCTGGAGGATGCACAAATAGATCATTACGTAAAAACATTTTCCCCTTTTGACAAAGCTGGATCGTATGCTATTCAAGAGTGGATTGGATTTATTGGTGTTAAAAAAATCAATGGATGCTATTACAATGTAATGGGATTACCTCTTCATGATTTATATAGAGCAATTTCTTCTCATTTTTTGAAATAATTCTTCAAAAAAAAATATAAAATCCCCAACCTTTCTATTTTAATTTCCGTCCTTTCTATAAGTGAACAAAACCTCATTGTGATGTTGAAACTGATATTTTTTCTTATTTCATTCTTTTGCATAACACTATGCAATGCTGAAGAGAACATTAGTGGTAGTAGTAACATGGGCGTGTATACTGTGAATAACAAACATCATGTTGAGGCAAATAAAATTAATATCGGGATTGAACCTGTACTTACTTCTAGTGCAATCAATCCCGTAATTAATTTTCAAGAAAAGCTGCTTGCCTCGAACCAACAATTTAACTTCAATAAAGTAAATCAAAGTATTAGTAATTCACTGTCCAAAGAAGAAATCTCTGCGGCAAGATGGGCTAATTCATTCAAGTACTCGTTTATTTTCTTTAGTCTCATTTTAAGCCTTTATCTGGCTTTAAAAATCAGTTAAAACTTTAAAACAATTTCTTTTCTTTCCAATCTACGTTCTAACCATAAACGAATTTTTTCCTTATCTACTTCTTCCATTTCTTCACCGCAAGTAAAATATACCATGGAATAAGGAACAGATTGTTTCAATGAATCGATGTATTTCATCGTCTCAGAAGACATACAAGAAGTCAATGTAGGATAAATCACCTGAATTTCCTTTAGTAATTCATTACTTGTTGGAAGAGCAGCTCTCAAACTATCAACTTCTTTTGTTTTTGCATCCAAAGCGGCACTCAAACGATTCACTTTAGCATTCATTTTATTTACTTCGTCATCTCGAAGTGCTAACTCCTCGTTATCTCCAATTTTTAGTCCTCGTTCAATTCCAATTTTAGCCTTATTAAGGCCCATATCTTTCGCTTTCTCTCGCAAAAGCTCTTCCTCATGTTCCGTAAACTCATTCCCACCATACACCAAAGTAACAGTACGATTATCGGGATTTATTCTATCATCCAATAAGTAATTACCTTCCCAAACACCTACTTTCTGAACAAATCGTTTTGCCTTGGAATTGAATTTCTCTTTTTGCACCAAAGTAATTCCCAAATAAACACTTGGAAGTACCGTTGCCAGTATCACAATGATTACTACAATATTCGTATTCTTAATTTCCCGAGAAAGTAAAAACGTCTTTTTAGGAAATTTCAAGAGTTGCGAAACGAGCATTACAGAAAGTGCTATAAACACGGTGTTAATTGCAAACAAATACAAAGCCCCCATGAAATAGTTCCAATTTCCAATTGAAAGACCATACCCAGCAGTGCAAAGAGGCGGCATTAAAGCAGTTGCAATTGCTACACCAGGAATTACATTCCCTTTATTTTTACTACTTATTGCAACTATTCCTGCTAACCCTCCAAAGATTGCTATAAACACATCAAAAATAGTTGGACTCGTTCTTGCTAGTAGTTCTGAATGTTCTGTATGAATTGGAGTAATAACAAAATATAACGTTGAGGTTATAAGTCCACCGACGCCAGCAAAAGCATAATTCTTCAATGATTTTTTTAAAAGATCAAAATCATAGGTGGCAACACTATAACCAATACCATTTATTGGCCCCATCAATGGAGAAATTAACATTGCTCCAATAATCACTGCAGGAGAATTCATATTCAATCCTACCGAAGCAATAAAAATAGCAAATACTAAAATCCAAAGATTTGTACCACGGAAAACAACGCCTTTCTCTATAGACTCATGAA
>JAKVAS010000170.1 GCA_022448165.1 Crocinitomicaceae bacterium
GCGTTTATTGGCATTGCTGGTTTTTTGCGTAACGATGAGCATCAAGAGGAAATTGCTTATCGATTGAAAACTGCCTTTTGGGGAGTTGGGTATGGTACGGAGATTGCAGAAGGACTCTTACAATTTGGTTTTGAAGAATGTAAGATGGAATTGATCACAGCAGATGTAAATACCGAAAATCATCGTTCAGCAAAAATTTTAAGTAAGTTTTTTACTCCTGTAAGGGAGTTCTATAACAATAATGATCAATGCTTTGATCGTCGTTATGCATTAAAAAGAGAAGATTGGAAGAGACGTTTTGAACCAAATGAAGAGTAATGTTTACTGTATGTAAATAACATAACTTATGCGAATTTTACTTTGTTTATTGGTGATGATTTTATGGAGCATAATGGGATGTTCTCAGAACCCTAAATCATTGAATTCTAAACTTCAATTTGATTCTTGGGCCTCTAAGCCATTATATCAAAAGTATGGTCAAGTATCCTCTGTGAAGATTGTTTACGAAACCGAGAAGAAGAAATTACACTTTGTTGATTCTCGATCATATACATTTCATCATGAATTTTGTGGAGATTTTTTGGGGTATTCTAAAGCTCTTAATTCTTTTAATACCGAGAATTATTCTGGAGAAATGGATCGACCTTTTCTACTAGCAAATATTAATTATTATAAGGCTCTTGATAAGTATGCTTTAGAGTTAGGTCCATCGGATCGAATGAATGCAATTCATTTAAATGAGCTTTATGCAGCTGTTAAGAAAGAAGTTTTCTTTAGTGATAATTTATTCTTGATGATGAGTACAACTCATGTTAACAGTATTGAAGATGAGTTGGAAAATTCAATTCGACTTCTTAGACCTGATGATGTCTATCAAGGACAAAAATATCAACCAATTTCCAAGCAGAGAGGAAAGGGAAGAGTGCGTGTAATTACAGATTGGGACTCTCAGTCTGCAGATATTCGGCCAACCGATATTATACTGTTGAAGGACATTCCACTTGTGTTTCCTTTGGTTTCTGGTGTTATTGTAACCGAGTTTCAAACACCATTGAGCCATGTCTCGTTACTCGGGAAAAATAGAAAGATTCCAATATGTGCTTACACAAAACTATTTGATCATCAAGAAATTATTGCGCTTGATGGGGAAGTGGTTTCGTTTACTGTTCTTCAGGATACATTTATTTTAGAGAAAACAAATGCCGACTTAACCCAAAAATGGAAAAGTAAACGATTACTCAAATTAAAGGAAGATTTTTCGGTAGATTCTTTGGTTCCAATTAAATATGTTTCGGAGAAAACGCGTTATTCGGTAGGTAATAAAGCCGCTAATTTTGGTGAGCTATATCGTTATTCGGAGACCATTCCATTTAATACTCCAGAGTCTGCATTTGCTATTCCATTTCATTTTTATCAACAGCATGCTCAACGTTCAGGGATTAATGAGAGGATTGCTCAATTGGTGGAGAAAGATAATTTGTCGAGAAGTAGAATTGAGGTCCAACAGGATTTAGAATTTATTCGAAGAATGATCTTAAACAAGGAGCTAGATTCTATTTTGTTGAAGGATGTGGTAGCGATGATTAAGCAATTAGGGCCATATACAAGAATGCGTTTTAGATCCTCCACGAATGCCGAAGATCGAGAAGGCTTTTCTGGAGCAGGGATTTATACTTCGAAAACCGGAGAAATTGGTAATGATTTAAAACCAATAGATGAGGCTATTAAAAAAGTTTGGGCGAGTTTATGGTCCTTTGGAGCGTTTATGGAAAGAGAAGCATTTAACATAGATCATAATTATGTTTCTATGGGGATTTTAGTCCATAGATCATTCCCGAATGAGGCCGTGAATGGCGTGGCTATTACGACGAACTTGTATCGTCAGGATTACCTCGGGTTTGTGATCAATGCACAATTGGGAGATGAAAGTGTTGTTCAACCTGACGGAACGGTTCAATGTGATCAATTTATTTGCTATCCAGATGAAACTGTTTCGGTTTATGGACAGCAGGAGGGGGGGATTGATATTATAGACTTCTCAAGTTTAAATAATGGAAAGCTTGTAATGACGCTTGATGAAATTCAAGAACTAGCGAATACATTAGAACTCATAAAGAAAAAGTATCTAAGAAAGCACTACACCCAAAAGAGTTATTTCGGTTTCGGGTTAGATTTAGAGTTTAAACTAGATGAAACAACCAGAGAACTCTACATTAAGCAAATGCGTGTTTTCAATAATTAGAAATCATGAGTAAATTACTAGGTTTCTGAGTCGAGTATTTTGTCGTTTGTAGGTCCAATTTTTTCATCAGGATACAGCGTTCCATCATCGGTACCATTATCTATTGCCTCAATATGGTTAATTGCTTCCTTTCTTGGGGGATAAATTTTAGAGACAATAATTCCAAAAATCATTGCAACAACAAAAGACGGAGCCAATACATCTAACTCTTTAACATAAGGACCAATTTCGGGAAGTGTCGTGATCACAAATTTGAAGATTATTATAGATATAAAGCCACTGATCATTGAGGCAATAGCTCCCCTTTCAGAATAACCTTTCCAGAAAAGTGAGAGTATAATTACCGGGCAGAAAGTTGCGGCAATTCCTGACCAACCGAAAATCATAATCCAGAAGACCTGTCGGTCTGGGTAAAGGTTATAAAGGATGATTGCAATTATTAGTGCTGCAATTGCCATTGTGATTGTTGCTATTCTAGAGAACTTCGTGAGGTCACGATCTTTCAAGTCAGGTCTAAATATTTTCTGATAGAAATCTCTTGTGATTGCACTAGATGCAAGAATTAGTAAAGAATCAATTGTTGACATGATTGCAGATAGAACAATCGCAATAAATATGGCTACCAAAATAGTTGGTAAGAATGTTTCAGAAATCATACTCAATACATTCTCTCCGTCATTCCCTAAAATAGCTTCAGGATCTTGTCCTTCCTTTGTGAAATAGATCCTTGCAAGAATACCAATTGTAACAGCCGCAGCATCTGTGAGTAATGTAAAGATCATTGCAACCCATTTTCCTTTATCAATTTCACGATCACTTTTAATGGACATGAAACGAACGTAAACTTGCGGCGAACCAAGAAAGCCTAAACCGATCATTGAGAATCCTAGAATGGTAAATAAGTTCATCCAACCATCATCACTTCTTCCCATTACCTGTGTTAAGGTTGGATCAATTGCGTTTAATCCTTCGGTTACACCTGTTCCATGATCCATACTAAACCAAACAACTACAGGTAATAATACAAGTCCGAAGAACATCAATATTCCTTGAAACATATCAGACCATACGGCTGCAACAAATCCTCCAACAAAGATATATGCAAGTACAATGAAGAAGCCGATAAGGGCACCAACTTTATATGGGATATTAAGCATTGATTCGAAAGCAATACCTGTAACGTCCATCTGAGAGGCAACATATATGACTACAAATATTACCAATACGGAAGCCGCGATTACTCTTAGGGTATTACTTTTGGTTTTAAAGTGTGCTTGTAAATAATCGGGAATCGTAATGGCATTGTACTTATCTGATCTTCGTTTAAAACGTTTAGCCATGAATTGCCAAGAGACGAATACGCCCAAAAGCTCCCCTGCAACTACCCAGTATCCTGAATAACCTGCGATGGCCCCCATTCCTGTAAGACCTATGAGTAACCAGCCAGATTCTCCTGTTGCTCGAGCGGAGAACGCAACGGCCCAAAAACCCATGTTCTTGCCTCCTAAATAGAAGTCACTCATTCCTTTAATTCTTCGTGAGGCAACAATTCCGATGAGGAATAAAATCGCTACATAAATACTAAGTACGACAATTTTTGTTGCGAAAGCTTCATTTTGCATAAGAGAACCTGATAAGTGTTATTAATTTCAACAACAAGATATAACTCTAGTTCATAGGAATTCCAAATTATCTGTTTTTTTTAGATATGAACGTAAATGAGAAAAAAACTAGAGCGTCTGATTTTAAATACGTTAATTCAGGAATTATTTAATCTTAATAGTGCTTCCTTTGTAAGTGTTTTCTTACTTCGAGCAACGGGCAGACTTGTTTCATCAAATAGGATGAGTAAATTTTCTTTAAAGTTGAAGGAATCAATATAATTTAAATTTACTAAATGAGATTGGTGTATTCTTAGGAAGTCATGACTCATTAATTCTAGCTCGTATTCTTTTAATGTCTTAGCAACTAGATGTTTACTTCCATCTATTAAATGTAATTCGGTATAATTACTGCTAGCTTCGCATTTTACAATTTTTTGAATTTCAATTATTTTAATTACAGTTTTAGTTGGAATGGAAATAGTATTTTTCAAGTCCGATTGACTGATTTGATTTAAAGCTACATGTTTTAAAGCACTTTCTACTGAGAAGTTGAATTTTTTAGAATTTATGGGTTTCAACAAGTAATCTATGGCTTTTGTTCCGACTGCCTGTATTGCATACTTGTCATATGCTGTAGTAAATATAATTGAGGGAGTGTAAGTAATTGATTCAAGGATGTCAAAGCTATTATCTCCCTTCATTTGGATGTCTAAAAAAACAATTTCCGGTTTAAGTTGATTGATATATTTAAGTGCATCGGTTAAATTGCCTACTTCCTTTAATACTTTAATTGAAGGAAAGGATTGATCGAGTAATTTACGAATAATGTAGCGAGCGTCGACCTCGTCATCAACGATAATGCAGGTAGAGTTTGTCATTTTTTATAGATTGTAAAAGTTACTTCGTGGCCGTCAGGAAGGTTCACAAAATTCATAGTGTTTCTATCATTCCAGTTTTGTAATCTTCTTTTCGTTAATTCAATTCCTTTGGAACTTGAAATGTTAATCTTTTTTAAGTCAAAAGGAATATTTCCATTATCTCGAATACTAAGTTTAAGAATCGTAGCGGTTGCATCTAAGGTGATTTCCAATTCACCTTTCTTCATAGGTGAAGCTCCATGTATTATAGCATTTTCGATTATCGGTTGAGAGAATAGGGGAATAACGCTCCATCCATTCAAACTTCCATTTACATTGAGTGAGATTAATAATTGATCTTTGAATCTCAATTTTTCCAAATCTAAATACGATTCAATTAATTCAAGTTCCTTTTCTAATGTAATTGTTTGTGTATCGAAGGAGTTGAGATATTCCCGCATTAAATCAGCAAAGTTCGAAAGAAAGTCACTAGCGCTATTTAATTCTTCCTTAAAAATTAAAGCTTGAACTGAGTTTAAGAAATTGAAAATAAAATGAGGGTTCAATTGTGCTCGGAGTGCTTGAGCTTGTAGTTCTTTTATTTGTTGTTTTTTTTCATTCTTTCTATTTACACCGCGTATTACATTGATTATAATTAGATAGAATAATAGAATGAAGAAAATAATCATTGTTAGGATAAAAGGAACTCTTTGCCAAAACGGAGGACTAATTTCGAAGTTTATTTCCTTAACTTCACTATAATTAATATTATCCAAGCTTGCAGAAAAACTGAAAGTATAGCTGCCTGGACTTAACGAAGAGAAAGTGATTTTCCTGTTTTCTGTCGAATACCATTCATTTTTTTCTCCAGTTAATCGATATCGATAGTAGATCTTGCCATTTCTTAAATTATTTGAAGATAAAACAAATTCA
>JAKVAS010000171.1 GCA_022448165.1 Crocinitomicaceae bacterium
GAGGTGCAGGATTTATAGGCTCTCATGTAGTAAAAGAATTACTCCATAAGGGGCATGAAGTTGTTGTTCTTGATGATTTATCTGGAGGCTTTTTGGAGAATGTTCCCGAAGGTGCGACGATGAAGATTGGATCAATTCTAGATGAACAAGTAATTGAAGAATTGTTCCTTGAGCATAAATTTGATTTTGTATTCCATTTAGCCGCTTACGCAGCAGAGGGATTGAGTCACTTTATTCGACGGTTCAATTATCAGAATAATCTTATTGGAAGTATCAATTTAATTAATGCCTCTGTAAATTATAATATAAAAAGATTTGTGTTTACATCGTCGATTGCTGTTTATGGAACCAATCAACTACCATTGAGTGAAACTCAAATTCCGAATCCAGAAGACCCATATGGGATAGCAAAATATGCTGTTGAAATGGATTTAAAAAATGCTCAAGAAATGTTCGGGTTAGAATATGTGATTTTTAGACCTCATAACGTTTATGGAATTCATCAGAATATTGGAGATAAATATCGGAATGTTGTCGGTATTTTCATGAATCAAATCCTAAAAGGGGATAACTTAACTGTTTTTGGAGATGGAAACCAAAGCAGAGCATTTACGCATATAAATGATGTAGCTCCATATATTGCTGATTCTGTAGATATGATCAAGGCAAAGAATAAGGTTTTTAATATTGGAAGTGATGTTGTGAGCACTGTTAATGAACTTTCGGTATTGATAAATGCCTCTATGAATGCTGAATCCCCTGTCGTGTATCTCGATAAAAGAGAAGAAGTGGAGCATGCTTATGCAGATCACTCAAGGTTTAAAGAGGTATTTCAACCGAAAAGCGAGATTCTGTTGAAAGAAGGAATTGCTGAAATGGCAAGTTGGGTAAAAATGAATGGAGCAAGGCTTAGTAAGCAATTTGAGAATATTGAAATAACACAGAAGTTACCTAAAACTTGGCAGAAAAATGACTAATCAACCACTTGTATCTATAATAATGGCTGTAAAAGATACAGCTCCTTATTTACATGAATGTATTGATTCGATAATCAATCAAACATACCAAAATTGGGAATTGATAGCTGTCAATGATCACTCAAGCGATGAAACACCGCAGATTTTGAAATCATACTCTGAGCAAGATGCGCGAGTGAAATATTTAGACAGTGACAAACCTAAATTGATTCCAACATTACAGGTTGCGTATAGTGCAGTTAAAGGAGATTTAATCAATCGAATGGATTCAGACGATAGAATGCCTTTAGATAAAATTGAAGTTTTGGTTAATGAGTGGATGAAGTATGGTAAAGGAACTGTAATTGCAGGGGGAACTGAGCATTTTGTGGAGGAGGGAGAAGTAGGAGATGGTTTTTTACGCTATGAAAGATGGCTGAATCAAGTTGCTCGAACTAGCAGTCATTACCAGGAAATATATAGAGAGTGTGTTATTCCATCTCATTGTTGGATTATTCATAAAGAAGATTTTGATCGTGTGGATGCATTTAATCCGTTGGTTTATCCAGAGGATTATGACTTGTGTTTTCGATTCTATAAACATGGATTGAAGGTCATTGGAATTGATAAAATATTGCATCATTGGAGAGATCGCTCTAATCGAATTTCAAGAACTTGGGATGAATATAAAGATAACCGATACTTCGATTTAAAACTTCGATTTTTTTACGAACTTGATCGTGATTTTTCTAGACCGCTAGTTATTTGGGGAGTAGGGAGGAATGGAAAGGACTTTATTAAGTTGGTTCAAGTAAAAGAGAGTAAACCGCATTGGGTTTGCGATAATGAAAGAAAAATAGGAAAGGATATTTATGGTGTAATAATTCAGCATTTTAAGGATGTTCCAATGCTTGAAAATCCGCAGATATTAATTGTTGTGTCCTCTCCAGATGGAAAAGCGGAAATAGAAGATCAATTAAAATCTTGGAATAAGGTTCCTGTAAAGGATTATTGGTTTTTCGCATAGAAAAGGGAATGCATTATAGACGTGTATAATCCCGTCAAAATCATTCAATAACGACTTGTATTTCTTCAATGATTTTAATTGTTAAATTTCTTCAAAAATTAAAAAAGTCGTAATTTTGTAAAATTATGGGGTTGTATTTGTAAAAAATCCAGTGTTTTCAATTTCCTTATCTGCAAATCTGGCTAATGTTGTAGATGTTTGAAAATTGTAATCAAAGGAATGATTGACAACTTCAAAAATCTATAAGACTAGAATTATGAAAACAAAACTACTTATGTCAGCTCTTATTATTGGAGGCTGCGCAATTGCTCAAAACACATCAGAAGTTGATGTGCCTTCGAGTACAACTATTACAGTGAATGAGTTAGGGCAAACGGTTACTAAATCTCAAGCTGTATCCTTCCGAATTACCCCTCCTTTGTCGGAGTGGGGAACACTAGAGGAAATGGATCCATCAGAAATTGGAAAAAAAGTTCGTAATGACTTTGATAGAGAGGGGTATTTAGAAGCACAAAATGAAATAGTTAAAGATCCTGTTGTTCAAACAGAAATGGGATCAAGAAAAATGCGCTCCCCTTTGCAAAACTGGGTTGGACAAAGTGGTTCAGGATATCCACCGGATCCATCTGGTGCTGCTGGGCCAGATCATTATGTGCAAGCTGTTAATACGGTATATCGAGTGTATAGTAAGACAGGAGGTTCGTTGACAGGTTCAGCGTCGCTTTCATCATTATGGCCAGGCTCTCAAAATGCGGGAGATCCAATTGTTATGTATGATAGACATGCTGACCGTTGGTTTATTTCTCAGTTTAAGAGTAATCCAAATGGAATTTTGATCGCCATTTCTACTACGAATGACCCTACGGGATCTTACTATGAGTATTCTTTTAACTTATCTCAATTTCCTGATTATCCAAAATATTCAATTTGGTGGGATGGTTATTATATGACTTCAAATTCTTCTCATACTGCAGTGGTTTTTGAGCGTGATAAAATGCTTGCTGGAGACGCAAGTGCTGATATGATTTCTTTAAGTTTACCTAGTTTGGGTAATGGAGGTTTTAGAAGTCCTCTTCCTGCTGATTCAGATGGTCCGTTACCTCCTAATGGAACACCATGTTATTTCTTTAACTTAGAGGATAATGCATTTGGCGGTGTATCACAGGATCAGATTGAAATTTATGAGATGAATACAAACTGGAGTAATGGAACAGCTACTGTTTCTTCTTCTCAGCAACTTTCCGTTCCTACGTTTGATGCAGTGTTTTCAGGAGGATTTGCAAATATATCTCAACCTGGAACAAATCAAAAATTGGATGCTATTCAAGGAGTATTGATGTATCGAGCGCAATATATGCGTTGGGTTGGATATAATACGGTTGTTTTAACGCATGCGGTGGATTTAGGATCTAACCGATCTGGAGTTCGTTGGTATGAATTGCGTGATGCAGATGATGGAAATTGGACTGTGCACCAATCAGGAACATATGCACCCGATAATACTGCAAGCCGATTTATGAGTAGTGCTGCAATGGATGCTCAAGGGAATATTGGTCTAGCGTATTCAAAGTGTGATGGAACTAGTATTTATCCTGGTATTTATTACACAGGACGTTTATCTGGAGATGCTTTAGGACAAATGACTTTTGGTGAAATTGAAGCTATTTCAGGATCAGGTTCTCAAACGGTAACGGATCGTTTTGGAGATTATGCACATTTAAGTCTAGATCCAGATGGTAAAACACTTTGGCATACAGGTGAGTATTTAGGTAATAACGGCGGTGTTAGAACACGAATTTTCTCATTTGATCTTGAAATTGAAGCTGGAATTCAAGATAACCCGTTCTACGAAAACTTAGAAATGAATGTTTCTCAAGATAATGATCAGTTGACGGTTAGTGTTGATGGTGTTCATGGAGAAGGAGATGTACAGGTTGAGTTAATTGGAATGGATGGAAAAGTAATTCAATCAATTACCACTAAGCCAATAGGTCAATCATTAGAAGAGTCATTTAATGTTGCTTCTCTGCAAAGCGCAATCTACTTTGTTCGTGTAGGAAACGTAAATTTCCAAAAAGCGGCACGTATTATGATTACTAAGTAGGTAAATGAAGAATATGAAAAAGTTCATAACGACAACCGTAGGTTTGATGGTAGCCCTATTATTGGTTTCAGCATCATGTAAAAATTCACGTAATGCAGATGTCCCTGATACGTCAAATTCTTCTGCGATGCTTACAGTTAGTGAAAATATGGTAAGGGCAACAGTAACTACTGAATACGTCAAAGAGGGATGTGAAGTATTATTGAAGATTTCAGTTGATGGAGAAGAACAATTATTCATGCCTATTTCTCTAGAAGATGAGTTTAAAGTAGATGGTTTGAATGTAATGGTTGAATATACATTGTCTCGAATTATGCAAAAAGAATGTCTGAAAGGAGCGCCTATTAGTGTGACGAAAATAATGAAGGCAAAATAAGGCACAAAAGAAAGTTTAGTAAAGGGGATGCAGAAATGTATCCCCTTTTTTTATGCGATTTCCTTCTGTGAAATTGATATCTTCGGAGTATGAAAAAAATTGGATTTGTTTTCGTGTTTATTTTTGTGAGCTCATATGTTGCTTCTCAAATTGAAGAATGTCCTGTGTTACCGAGCCCTTTGAGCTATCAAGTGGGAGAGGGGGAAACAGTTATAGAGGGTGAGTTATTGGTTAATACTGAAGGAATTAATTTTGAGTTAATATCTTTCCTTAAGAATCAATTGTTGCTGAATGGTGGAATTAAATTGAAAGAGGATAATTCTAGTTCAGCCATTCACTTTTCTAAAATAAAGAATGTGTCAACGGATTTTTATTCAATAACATTTCAATCACAAAATAAAACAATTCAATACAGTTCGCAAGCAAGTTTGTTTTATGCATTAAACTCGTTACTTCAACTTGTTGAAGTAACAGATGATTTTGTTCGGGTAAAGCATTGTTTTTTACAAGATGCTCCCAAATTTCAATGGAGAGGACTACATTTGGATGTAAGCAGACATTTTTATTCTGTGGAAGAAGTGAAACACTTTATTGATTTAATGGCACTGTATAAGTTTAATAAGTTTCATTGGCACTTAACGGATGATCAAGGTTGGAGAATTGAAATTAAGCAGTACCCTAAGCTTGCTGAAATAGGCGGGTATAGAGACAGTACAATTGTTGGACATTATTCACGCACTCCCAGAACTTATAATATAGAAAAATATGGTGGCTTTTATACGCAGGAAGAGGCTAAAGAGGTTGTAGATTATGCAAAAACTAAATTCATTGAAGTTGTTCCAGAAATTGAACTTCCAGGACATAGTCGAGCTGCTTTAGCTGCTTACCCTGAACTTTCATGTACGGGAGAACAGAATCCTGTACCTGGTCTTTGGGGGGTTTTTGATGATATTTATTGCGCTAAAAAGGAATCGGTTGATTTTATGAAAAATGTACTTTCCGAAGTTTTGGAAATTTTCCCTTCTGAATATATTCATATTGGAGGGGATGAAGCTCCTAAAACACGCTGGAAATCATGTGGTAGTTGTCAACAGGTAATAAAGGAAAATGATTTAAAAGATGAGCATCA
>JAKVAS010000172.1 GCA_022448165.1 Crocinitomicaceae bacterium
CATTACTCCTCCGGTGAAACCAAGGAGTCCATCGAGAATCGAACGTCGAAGTGTTTTGAAAAAGAAAACAGTAGATGCCCCTACAGCAGTCAACAACCATGTAAAGCACGTTGCATAGAACGCTGCTAATACCGGATCAAGGTCCGCAAAATACTTTATGATTTCTTTCATTTTATTTTCTGAGCAGACAAATTTAACAAGAATTCCATCTTAACGAAGTCAACGTTTGTAACGATTCATTACCTTTGCACCGAAAAAAAGTCAAAACAAAAGAAAATGGCAACTAACAGAACGTTTACAATGTTGAAGCCTGATGCGATCGAGAATGGTCACATGGGGAAAATCATCGATATGATTATCGGGGCTGGATTTGGAATCAAAGCTCTTAAATACACACAACTTACTGAAGCGCAAGCGAAAGAATTTTATGCCGTTCACGCTGAACGTCCGTTTTACGGAGAATTAGTAGAATACATGACTTCTGGACCAATTATCGCTGCGATTTTGGAGAAAGACAATGCTGTTGCTGATTTCCGTGCATTAATCGGAGCTACAAACCCAGCAGAAGCTGCTGAAGGAACAGTTCGTAAATTGTACGCTGAGTCAATCGGACGTAACGCAGTTCACGGATCTGATTCTGATGAGAACGCTGAAATCGAAGGAAACTTCCACTTTAATGCTGAGGAGATTATCTAATTTCGATTCGAAATAATATTTGAAAAGAGGTTCCGTTTTTGGAGCCTCTTTTTTTGGGGTGATTGAGGCTAAGAAATAAAAAGTACTAAGGGTGAACGATATCTATGTTTTTGGTCGGATATGTTTTATTTTAGGAGGGATGTTAAGTAAATTAGCTTTCATTAGCACCAATGTAAACGATAATTAATATGATGAAGACAATCAAATTCGGACTCGCAGGAATCTTATCTTTTTTCTGCTTGATTACAAATGCACAAGTCGAAAACAGTCAATCGGAAATTTCACAAATTACTGAAACACTGATGAAATATATTGACGGGACAGCAAATGGAGAACTAAATAAACTAAAAGAAGCCTTCCACCCTGATTTCAATCTTTATTCTGTAACGAAAGAAGATAGCCTGAGAGTTTGGAGTGGTAAAGAGTATATAGAAGGAATTGAAGAGGGACAGAAAACAAATAGAATTGGTAAGATAATATCAATTGATTATGAAAAAGATGCAGCTATTGCGAAAGCCGAAATCTTAATCCCAAATTGGAGAATTTTTACTGACTATTTTTTATTAGTGAAATATGAAGGTTCATGGAAAATAGTACATAAAAGCTACACATGGAGAGAAGTAACAACTTCTGACGAAAAACAATAATAAAGAAAGCTAACATAGAACTGAGATCAAATCCAAGTAATCTTTCTCTTTTTACACTATTTGTCTTCTTTTGTAATTGGGGACGTAAAGTAAACCATTTTTACAGACTCCATAAGCTTGCTTAATTAACTTATTGCACATGGAAATCAATGCTAGTTCTAAGAAAGTAAAAGAGTGATGATGAACTTACCCATCGACATCACTTTCGATAACCATAGGAATGTATCCGCCGAGAACCTCATAATCCTCCACGTTTTGGTTGTTCGTTAAATACTATATTCTTGTATATTTACTTGTAAATAACATTCAAGGATCAAACATGAGCTGAGAACTTTTGGCAACCATAAATATGAAGTACTTAGTTATCATTTTATCTATTATCTTTTCTTTTCAATCATTCTCTCAATTGAATGAGCAAGAAATAAAGATTAACAATAAGGCAAAACAAATAAAACCAACACTATTTGCAGATCTTGGAGAAACTTGTTCTACACCAGATGGAATGGCAATTGATAGTGCTGGAAATCTATTTTTAGCCGTGACCAACCTAACTAATTTCGAAGAATATGGTAGTAAAATCCTGACTTTTGACGAAAATGAAAATCCCATAACATGGTTTGATCAATTACCTCTGCACCCTATTACTAAAAAGGTTCACCCTATGGGAATCGAATTTGGTCAAGATGGAAACCTATATATTGCGGATAATCAAAATTTCACAGGAAAACTTAATCAATCTCGCATCCTAAGGATTATAGTAAAAAATGGAAAACCAATAAGCGCTGAAGTTATTGTTGAAGGACTAGGTTTTTCAAATGGCATCAGACTCTACGAAAACCATCTTTACATCACTGACTTCATGTTTGAAAATAGAAAAGAAAGTGGCATTTATGGTTTTAACCTTGAAGACTTAAACAATAAAAAAATTGTTATGGATGAACAAGCTCGAGAAAAACACTTAATCGGAACTTTCCCTGTTGGAATAGATGGTATTGCACTTGATAAGACTGGCAATTTATATGCGGGCCATTTTTATTCAGGAATCATAACAAAATTTGAATTCACCAATCAAAGAACTGTTAAATCAAGAAATATTGTATTTCAGTCCGATTCATTTAATTGTGCTGATGGTATGTATTATGATAAAACGAGGAATTCCATCTTCCTTGCGAATTTAAATAACAATAGTGTTCATCAGCTCGATTTGGATACAAAAACTCTGAACTTAATATGGGTTAATGACAACAACGATGGTTCTACTGGCCTGCTAGATAATCCATGTGAAACAATCATCTATAAAAAAAAATTGATTGTAGTGAATTTTGACACTTTCAAAGGACCTAAAAATTTAGAAGTTGATAAATATAATACCATATCTCAATTCAAAATATAACAACTGTTGAGAACACTGCGTGCAATGAATAGGATGATAAAATATAGCATATTTAGTATTGCTCTTATTACTTTTTTAGCTTGTGCTACAATTAAAAAAAATGGCACTGCAAACATTATTTCGTCTAACCCTCTCACTATTAATCAAGGTGAGAACAGAATTGAAATTAAGAATCGTGACACCATTATTTCTTTAAACAGGGAAGCATTTACCTTAGAATTTGAATGCCCAAAATATGATAGAGAAAACAAATTATTTTTCTCCACAAGAATTGCCTCTACAATTGATAAAGAGGAATACGACAAAGTAAAATCAGGGCCTTTAGCAAAGGATCATCCTTTCTTCGGGTTCGCAACAGGTAAATCAGGTGGTGGAGATAAAGAATACGAAACCATGTATATAGATAATAATGGTCACCATTATATATTTTACTCTGCAGAAGATCACAAAAGAGCAACTCTAGTTGAAGAATTGAATGATAAAAATGTTAGACTTAAATGGACTATCAACTCGTTTACTATCAATGGAGTAACTACCCCAATTGATTCGACAAATTTAAATCAGTTTTATATGATGTATTATCAGGATCTAAATCTAAATGACACTATTGATTCTGGAGAATTAACTAAAGTGCAAATGAAAATTAAATAACGACAAAATATAGTTCTTTATTGTTTAAAGAAAACAATTGAATTCAAACTTAGAAACCTAAACTGCATTAAAACGCAGTTCAATCAAAACGTTGGCAATCATTTCACTTTTCTTCTCGCCAAAACAATTAATCTTTCCCAAAACGGGGTTTATTTCTCAATTTGGAACTTATATATTACTGTATCGTTTAATCAGAACTACGGCAATACTGAGAAAACGTAACAAATAGGACTTCGGCATGTAATTTTCATAAAGGATAAGAAAAAGCCTATCGTTATGAAAATCTTTAAACAACTTTTTATCCTTATCCTATTAGCTAAAACACCAACCCTTTTCGCTCAATTCCCTGAGGGTTTTGAAACAACAGTTCCTCCAGCAGGATGGACAACTTTTATAGGAGCTAATGGTTTAGGAACAGTTCAGAATTGGCAGGAAACCAATATATCAAACACAGGTACTAAAGCAGCCTATGTTCGCTACGAAAATGTTTCTGGGGGGTTGGCCCAAGATTGGTTAGTTACGCCTCAGTTTACCCCCACACCAACTACAAATACATTGACCTTCTGGCAAAGACAATCATATACATCGAACTATGGTTCGGTTTATAAGGTGTTTGTCTCAACGGGCTCGCAAACCAATCATGCTGATTTTACTTTAGTTGACACCCAGGTTGAAACAGACTTTACCTATTATTATACTGAAAAAGAAATTGATCTTTCAGCATATGTTGGAGTACCCATTTATGTTGCTTTCGTTATGGAGCAAGATGACGGAGATAATTGGCTAATTGATGATGTTGATTTGACCACATCAGCCTCGTGTTTGCCTCCTAGTAATTTATCGGTGATAGCCTTAGCACAAGACTCAGCGACTTTGTCATGGACTGAAAATGGAATAGCGACTCAGTGGCAAATTGAATATGGTGCTTCAGGATTTCCTCTCGGTACAGGCGTATCCAATACAGTTGGGGACACAACTCTTAACCTTACTGGTCTAACTCCTTCAACTGGCTATGACTTTTATGCTCGATCCATCTGTACAACAGGAGACACAAGCATATGGACAGGCCCCGTTTCATTTAATACCTTAACCGCTCCTTTGATACCGGATTACCTACAAACCTTTTCTGCCTTCCCAGGGCAATATTGGTCAGAAGCTTACGGCACTTTGTTAGACGGCCCATCTGGCACCACAAGTGACTGGCAATCAGATCTTTATCTTAACACCTCTGGGGATACGAGTGCAAAAGTGAACTTATATTTCAGTGATCAAAATCACTGGATGATTTCACCTGATTTTGATTTAAGCGGTGGTTCATATGAACTAAATGTCGATGTAGGTGTGACAGAATGGAACCTCACAACTCCAAGCAATATGGGCTCTGATGACCAAGTTGACGTCTTGATCAGTGAGGATGCTGGTTTAAGTTGGACAAGTTTATACCAGTGGAACACCTCAAATACCCCTAGCAATTTGGGAACTCCAATGCCAACGATCAATCTCTCAACCTACACAGGTGTTGTGCGCTTTGCTTTTTTGGCCACGGACGGTTCAGTTAATGACGTCGAAGATTATGACTTTTTTGTTGACAATTTTTCTATAACTGCGGTGGTAACATGTGATAATAATGGATTAGATGTAATTTCCGCCTGTGATACCTATACTTGGATAGATGGAGTAACGTATACCACTTCGAACAATACGGCCACACATATACTTACCAATGCGGCGGGCTGTGACTCAGTGGTGACATTGAATTTAACCATCAACAACTCGAACACAGGTGTAGATGTAATTACTACCTGTGATACCTATACTTGGATAGATGGGGTAACGTATACCGCCTCTAACAATACGGCCACACATATACTTAACAATGCCGCAGGCTGTGACTCAACCGTCACCTTAGACTTAACTATCAATAACTCTAATACGGGCGTAGATGTCATTACTGCTTGTGATAACTACACTTGGATAGATGGGGTAACTTACACCGTTTCTAACAATTCAGCTACGCATGTGCTCACCAATGCCGCAGGCTGTGACTCAACAGTTACCTTAGACTTAACTATCAACAACTCTAATACGGGTGTAGATGTCATTACTGCTTGTGATAACTACACTTGGATAGATGGGGTAACTTACACCGTTTCTAACAATTCAGCTACGCATGTGCTCAC
>JAKVAS010000173.1 GCA_022448165.1 Crocinitomicaceae bacterium
ATATAACTCACATAAACATCTTCAGGATATTGATTTATTATAGGGTCTTTGAATTCATCAGATTCTCCATTTTCCCAAGGTCGCCGAGAAGTGAAATATAATGCTGAACCATCTAATGAGATAACTGGACCGTATTCAGGATTAGCAGTGTTAATTTCCGTTCCCATGTTCTTTAGTCGAACATTTACTGGATTAGCTATTTGTTTTTTTGCTTCGTAACATTGCTTCAATCGTAATTCAACAACAGGTAATAGTTCTGATTTCTTTTTAGAGTACATTTTAAATTGATTGTATTGCTCTATGGCTTTATCAACTTCTTCATTTAGGTGATAACAAGTTCCTAGGTGAAAATGTGCATCAATTGCAGCACTCTTTTCTTTTGAGGAATACATATCATAGTTCGGGTCTGTATCTAAAATTGCTTTTTCAAAAAAGGGAATGGAACCGACATAGTCATTACGTATAGAAAGCATCAAGAATGCTTTACGATAGTTATAATTTGCACTTTCAGGGTTCAATTCAAGCAGGCGATCTGTAACTATTTCTGCGTATTGTAAGTAGCCATCCTGCATTAAAGTCGAGGTATGCATTACAAGTTGGGATTCATTGGAAGATGCAGTCATCTCCTTAACTTCTGCTTCAGTTATCTGCGTATATCCATAGAATGAAACTAATGCAAAAAACGTACTAATTAATATAGATCTCATATTGGTCTTTATTGCGTAGACAATTGATATTCGTGATTGTACTGGTTATTCCTTGTTGTACGGGTTATCCCCCAACAATGTTACAAATAAACGGCTGGTCAACCAAAAAATATTCATGCAAAACACAAAAGGCTCAATAAATGAGCCTTTTTCTAACATTAATTATTACTAATTAATTATTTCATTTTAACAATCTTGAATTCTGTTCTACGGTTTGCTTGATGCTCTTCTTCAGTACATTCTGTAACACGATTTCCTTCGCACTCACAATTATTAATTAATTGGTTTTCTCCGTATCCTTTTCCTGAAATTCTGCTCGGATCAGAAATTCTATCTTGAATATATTTTGCAGAAGATTTTGCTCGTTTATCAGATAGCCAATTATTGTAATGTTTTTCCCCACGACAATCCGTATGCGAGCCGAGCTCAATCACCATTTGGGGATTTTCCTTCATAATTTCTACTATTTTATCTAATTCAATTGCTGCATCTTGTCTAATAAAAGAACTGTTCAAATCAAAGTAAATTGGCTTGATTGCAATCATGTCCTCAATTTTGTCTCCAACATGAATTTCTTTTAACAAGTAATCAAATTGAATTAGACCTACTTCACCAATGATTGAATCAATAATGAATGTTTGAGATAGATAGCCTTCCTTTGAAAGATGAACTTCATAGGAAAACTTATCTCCGAAATCTTTACCATCTAAAAGTTCATTTGAAAAAGTTCCTTGTGCATTTGTAGTAAAAGGTATTCTATCACCAGTTTCCTTATCCACAAATTCAACGGTAACACCTTCTAATAATGACATGTTCTTTTCGTCAGAAGTTGTAACAGAAAGTATGTAGCCTCCAATGTATTTTATAATATTAATTTCTTCATTCGATGCGTTACATTGAGTTGTTAATGGTTTAGAACCAATTAAAGTGCCTTCAGGATCATAGTATTCTAATGTGTAGTCTTTACAACGCTCTAGAAGACTAAAGAACCTACCATTTTTGACTCTTAAGTCAGTCGTTTTTTGCTCCTCTTTGTCACATGAAGGACATTTCAATAGAACTTTCATTCCCTGAGGAACGTCTGAATCATCTGTTGTTACGAAGCTTCCTCTTACAGAACTTATTGGGCTTACACCTAAATAATCATTTTGAATCTCGTAAATGTCCTTTTCTCCTTGACCTCCTTTTCGGAAAGAAGTAAGATAACCTCGTAAACCATCAACAGTGGTTGTATAGAATAGGTCGTCCCCCGTAGAGTTGATAGGACACCCCATATTTAATGGGGTAGACCAGTTATTTGATTCATCTCTAAATGTTACAAAAATATCGAAGCCTCCCATACTACTAGGTCCATTACTGGCATAGTAGAGTGTTTTGTTATTGATATCAATATGAGGAGATTCTTCATCGTAAGGAGTGTTTATAGAAGGTCCCATGTTCTGGGCTTTACTCCATTCTCCATTTGGAAGTTTAACAATACGATAAATGTCACGCCCTCCATATCCTCCGTTACGATCTGACACAAAGTACATTGTTTGACCATCAGGGGTCATTGTACAATGTGTTTCCCAGTAATTAGTATTTACTTCGTTGAAATCAAGAAAATCTAATTTGTCAAATTTATTATCGGTAAATTGAGAAAAGTAGATATCCCCATTTCCTGTGGAATCCTGATATACATAAATTTTCTTTTCATCAGAACTTACAGCAATAGTTGCTTCGTTTTTATCCGTTTTACAAAAGTTCAATCGTTCAGGAGAGGTCCACTCTCCTTCGAAATCACGATAACTCACGTAAATATCTTCAGTAAATTGATTCGATTGTGGATCTTTAAATTCATCTGAGCTTTCATCTTCCCATGCTCTGCGAGAAGTGAAATAAAGCGAAGTTCCATCTAAGGAAATCACAGGTGCAAATTCTGGCATATTGCTATTAACTGTAGAGCCAATATTCTTAACAATTGAACTTTTTGGGGTCAACATTAAGGTCTTTGCAATTTCACATTGAAGAATCATCAATTCAGCTTCTTTTATACGTTCAGACTTTTTAGAAGATTTTTCAATAAACAAACGGAAATATTCTTGAGCTTTGTCCAGCTGTTCATCTAAATGATAGCAACGTGCTAAATGAAAAAATGCATCAATCGGGGCGCTGTTTTCCTTATGAGAATAAGCATCATAGTTCTTGTCTACATCAGTAATAGCAATTTGCAAGTGACGAATTGCTAATTCATATTCTTTACGCCCATCTAAAACTACAAAACCTTTTCGATAATTGTAATTTGGACTAGTTGAATTCAGAGTCAGCAACTTGTCGATTATGATCTCTGCATGGAAATAGTAATTTTCCTGTAGCATTCGAGAGCTTTCGAATACAAGTTCTCCTTCCGAAGCTTTATTCGCCAATTGTCTTACTTGGAATTCTGTCATTTGAGCTCCAAGAAGAGCCGGAAGAAGTAAAGTGAATAGTACAATTAGTCCTTTCATATGCGTGGTATTTAGTAGTATTATATTTCTCTTGATCCATCAAACTGTTCAAGGTAATCTGCAACTTTCCGAACAAATTGACCTCCAAGCGCTCCATCTACCACACGGTGATCGTATGAATGGGATAAGAACATTTTGTAACGGATACCAATGAAGTCTCCCTCAGGAGTTTCGATAACTGCAGGTACTTTTCGAATCGCACCAAGTGCTAATATGGCAACTTGTGGTTGATTGATAATCGGTGTTCCCATAACATTACCAAATGTCCCTACATTAGTTACTGTATATGTCCCTCCTTGAATATCTTCAGGTTTAAGGTTGTTGTTTCTTGCTTTATTTGCCAAACCATTAACGGACTTAGTAAGCCCTGTCAAGTTTAATTGATCCGCATTTTTAATTACAGGAACAATTAGGTTTCCAGATGGAAGGGCTGTTGCCATTCCAACATTGATATCGCGGTGTTTGATAATGTTTTTTCCAGAAACGGAAACATTGATCATTGGGAAGTCTTTAATTGCTTTAACAACAGCTTCCATGAAAATAGGAGTGAAGGTAATGTTCTCTCCTTCGCGTGCTTTGAATGTATCTTTTACACGTTTTCTCCAATTCCAAATATTTGTAACATCTGCTTCAACATAACTTGTAACATGAGGCGAAACATGAGTTGACATTACCATATGATCCGCAATTAACTTACGCATACGATCCATTTCAATAATCTCATCACCTTCCATTGGAACTACAACTGGCTCTTTTATTGAAGCTAGGAATCCTGCAACTTCAGTAGCTGGTGCTTCCTTTTTAGCTGGTGCTGGTGTTGAAGCTGGCTTCACAGAAGGACTAGCTGAAGCTAAAGCTCTACCACCGTCCATAAATGCTAAAAGATCTTTCTTTGTAACTCTTCCTGATTGACCAGAACCTTTAATAGATTCTAGTTCTGTCATTGATATACCCTCTTTAGAAGCAATACTTCTTACCAATGGTGAGTAAAACTTACCAGAAGGACCATTTTTTTGAACTTCAATTCCAGAATCAGTGCCGTTTACTGAAGCAACTGCAGTAGCAACTGAAGTTGAAATTTCTTCTACGATATTATCAACTGAGGTAGTAGCAGCTTCTGGAGTGGAATCAACAGGTGCACTGTCACCATCCGTAGAAATTACAGCAATTACATCGCCTACTTGTACTACATCATCTACTTGAAAAAATTGTTTTACAATTACACCTTCTGCTTCAGATGGAAGTTCGTTGTCTACTTTGTCAGTTGCAACTTCTACAAGCGCTTCATCCATTTCAACCGTATCACCAACATTTTTTAACCAGTTTGTGATTGTAGCTTCTGTAACACTTTCTCCCATTTTAGGAAGTCTAATTTCAATTTGAGCCATATGATATATAAGATCGAGTTCTTTTATTATGGCTACAAAAATAAGCTAATTTTCGTTTTTGACAAGGAATTTAATTGTCCAACTTATTCCACGATTTTAGAACTATTGATAAGTCCTTACGCATTGAATAGTCACGGGCATATAGCAGGTTCAGTTTTTCTCTAAGTCCCTTAGACGAATCATCAATTGCTTCTGCTGGAGATAATAACCCAATTTTTGTTTTGGGTAATCTAACATCCGTTTTCATTTCAGTATCGCTATAACCAACAAAAGAACGCTTGCCATATAGCACAGACCAACAGTTTCTGAAAAAATGTATTTTTTGTTTGAATCTAAAGATGAGGATTGGGCTGATTATGAAAAATAGTATGGAAATTGAGATGTCAAATAAACGTTTTTTTCGCGCGTTTTCATTTGAGTTGAGAGCATTTAGATCTAAAAGGTATAGATCTCCAGCGGTATCAATAGAATTACTGCCTATTAGTATAGAGGTTTTCGGAGGAGCTATTTTAAAATCATGTTCGGAAAGATGCAGTTCTTTCATTTTTTCAATGATTCGTTTGTAATCTAGCATTTCCGCCGAAAAAATAATCTCACGTTTCGTACTGGCCAGTACTTTATCAATGGAATGTTCTTCTATTGATCCTATTCCTGTTTGGGTTTGTTTTAATAGTTCTGATATTCGATTGTATTCAGCTCCTCTAGCTATAACTGCATAGGATTGTTTATGCGCTCTGAATAGAGTAAACCTTCCTTTAGTAAAGAAATGTAAAAAGAGTCGCGAAGTGATGTAGTAAATGAATGCCCATAGAGCTCCAAGAAATATAAATAAACGGGAGAATTGATATGCTTTGGGAAGAACAGCGTAAGCAATTAGTATTAACCCAGTACCAATTATAATTCCTTT
>JAKVAS010000174.1 GCA_022448165.1 Crocinitomicaceae bacterium
GTGGAGGTTTAGCAGAAACTGCAGGTGATAGCTTTAGACATTTATCGAATAAGACAGTTAAAGCGTGGAACATTGAACGGTGGGTTATACACTCAGTGATGGTATTTGTATTAATAATGACAATTGCTATCCTTTACCCGTATTTAGTCGGAAAGGAATATGCTTTTGCTTTCAAAGCAATAAATAAAATAAGCTTCTATATACTTGTATCCACATTATCAATAGGATTCTCCGTATTTCTATTCATGGGATATAAAAAGCGTAAAAATCGTTTTTTATTAATTGGATCAATCATTCTGGGGTTCATATTTCTCTTTTTAACGGTCGCATTTTTCTCCGGAGGGAAAGACATTTTCATAATTAAGAGCACAACGCTAAAAAAAGCTTATGGTTTCTTTGTTGGAGCCGCTTTTTCTGGAGTTATTGGCGTAGGTTTCTACCCAATTCTTGGGAATCGCGTTTGGTGCAGATTTGGATGTCCAATGGCAGGATATATGGGCCTATTTCAACGCTTTAAATCCAAGTTTAGAATTACAACAAATGGCTCTCAGTGTATTTCATGTGGAAATTGTTCTACATATTGTGAACAAGGCATTGATGTTCGTGCTTATGCACAAAAAGGTGAAAATATCGTGCGAGCAAGCTGTGTAGGATGTGGTATTTGTTCAGCTGTTTGTCCAAGGGGTGTATTAAAATTAGAAAATGGACCTGAAGAAGATCGTTTTGAACCAAATCCGTTGGTTGTATCCAAGGATGGTATTACATTAAATATGTAATTTTGGCGCTTACTTTGCCCATGAAAGATACAATTATTACGGTTATTATACCTGCGTACAACGAAGAACAATCTATTGGAAAGGTCATACAAGACATTCCGAGTGATATTGTTAATCATATTATTGTAGTAAACAACAATTCTAATGATGACACGGTTAAAAATGCAAAAGCTGCGGGAGCAATTGTACTGAATGAACCACGAAGAGGTTATGGTTGGGCATGTTTAAAGGGAATTGAACATAGTAAAACATTGCAAACAGAAATCATAGTTTTTCTTGACGGAGATTACTCTGATTACCCAAGTGAAATCCCTGATGTTTTAGCTCCAATTTTTAATAATAACATGGATATGGTTATTGGATCACGCGTTCTTGGAAAAAGAGAAAAAGGGTCGTTGACGCCACAACAAATATTTGGAAACTGGCTAGCAACAAGATTAATTCGTATTTTTTACCGTGCTCGTTTTTCAGACCTAGGTCCTTTTCGAGCAATCAAATCTGCACATCTCGAAAAGCTTAAAATGAGTGACAAAACCTACGGCTGGACTATTGAAATGCAAATAAAAGCGGCCAAGCAAAAAATGAATTTCTGCGAAGTTCCAGTCAACTATAAAAAAAGAATTGGAATTTCTAAAGTAAGTGGGACAATAAAAGGGACTGTACTTGCAGGAATAAAGATTATATTTGCTGTTTTTAAATACCGATTTTAATCGATGAATTACTTAGATCAAAAGGGACAACTATCACTAAAGCGACTTGCTACTATCCTTACGCTTTCATTCGCTTTTCTATTTCCGTTTAGTGGATGGAGCCAAACTCAAACGGTGAGTGGAAAAATTGTCGATGAAAAGACCGAACGTGTTTTGAGTGACGTTGAAGTCACGTTAACGAGCAAAGACTCTAATAAAACGCAAAAAGTAGAAACCAATAGTGACGGTGTTTTTACAGTGGATAAACTCCCTGTAGGATGGTACACCCTGACGATAACAGATAAAGATTTTATCAAGGATCCTTTTGATTTTGAGGTTACCGAAAATCATGTCCCGAATTTAGATTTTGCAATTGGAAGAAAGGTTTCATGGATGTGGAATTGGGGAGATTCTGGCGATCAAGAGCACTATTGGTCTCATTTCACAAGCAAGATTGTATTATACTTTTATTTTGCATGCCTTGCATTGGTATTATTTTATAGTATTCTTCAATTAACATTAGCTCTTGCCTACGTTAAAAACAAAAGAAAGAAAAAACAAATTAGTCCTGAAAAAGCAAAGTCACAAGCTCCAGTATACGACCCTAAAACCACTCCAAAAGTGACGATTCAATTACCAATGTTCAATGAATTGTATGTTGCTGATCGTATCATTGAAACTGTTGCCAAATTTGAATATCCAAGAGACAAATTCCAAATTCAGGTATTGGATGATTCTACGGATGAAACAAAAGATTTAATCGCAAAGAAAGTCGCAGAAGTTGCTGCTACAGGAATCAACATTCAGCACATTCATCGTACAGATAGAACTGGATACAAAGCAGGCGCTTTAGATGCTGCAATGGATCAAGTAGAAGGCGATTTCATTGCTATTTTTGATGCGGATTTTGTCCCTCATAGTGATTTCTTAATTAAAACAATGCCATACTTTCAAGATGATAAAGTTGGGGTAGTTCAAACACGTTGGGGACATATCAATAAAGATTATTCCATTCTTACTGAACTTCAAGCATTCGGGCTTAATGGCCATTTTGCTATTGAACAAGGAGGTAGAAATGCATCTGGGCACTTCATTAACTTTAATGGTACAGGTGGTATTTGGCGTAAAAAATGTATCGAATCTGCAGGTGGTTGGGAACATGACACTCTAACGGAAGATCTTGATTTGAGCTATCGAGCACAATTAAAAGGTTGGCGTTTCCAATACTTAGAAGATGTAATTGCACCCGCCGAATTACCAATTACAATGTCCGCATTGAAATCTCAACAACACAGATGGATGAAAGGTGGTGCCGAGTGTTTTATTAAAATGAAAAAACGAATTGCGACGACAAAAGGAGTGAAAATATCGGATCGGATTCACGGACTTTCTCACCTTTTTAATTCTTCGGTGTTCGTTTTCATCTTGTTATTATCTTTATTAACGTTGCCTATTTTACATATCAAAGACAGCTTCTCTGACTTAAATAACATTCTTCAATACGCAGCTTTTTTCTTAATTAGTACTTTATTCCTTGGTTTCTATTACTGGCATTCTTACAGAGATAAGAAAGGAAATCTATTTGCATCATTTTTCAAATTCATCCTTCGATTCTTACAATTCTTGGTAGTATCAATGGGATTAGCCTTGAACAATACTGTAGCTGTAATGGAAGGTTACATGGGAATAAAAAGTTCTTTTGTACGAACACCTAAATTCAACGTTAACAAGAAAAGTGAATTTAAAGGAAATAAATACGACAAAAAACGCCTTTCTATTCTTAACATTGGAGAAGGTATACTAATGGTTCTTTTTGGATATACAATGATCAATCGTGCGATTTACGGAGATATTGGAATGGTTCCGTTTCACTTAATGCTAACTATTGGATATGGTCTTGTATTCTTTTACTCTGTAGCAGAAATTAGAAAAACTAACAAAGCTGCGAAGGCAAACTAAATAAATGAAAAATACACAAGGAAATTGGTCAATCATTGCTGGATCAGTCCTTTTTCTTTGCTCTTTGTTCGCTTTAAACTGGCAACCGGATAGAAGTAAATTTATCTTTATTACACTCTTTTATACCTTTGCGTTTGTAGCGTATATATTTCTAATCAGACGAAGTAATCGCGTCTCTTTTAAAAACCTGGCGATAATTGCATTATTGGGACAATTAGTTTCAATGATTTACGAGCCAAACCTTTCTATTGATTATTATCGTTTTATTTGGGATGGTGAGATAACTTTGGATGGAATAAATCCATTTGATTATAAACCAGATGACTTATTAAAACAATACTCCTCCTCTGCTTACATGCAAGAAGTATACAGTGGTCTAGGTGCGCAATCTTCAGGTAATTACTCCTGTTATCCTACAATTAATCAATTCTATTTTCTGCTTTCCACCTTCTTTACCAATAGCGTAGCTAGTTCTGCCTTCGTAATGAAACTTAGCATCCTTATTACCGAAATTGTCGGAGCCATTTATCTTCATAAACTACTCCTTCATTTCAAAATTCACGAAAATAGAATGTGGATGCTTTACCTAAACCCCTTATGGATTATTGAATGTACTGGCAATGTCCATTTTGAAGGTGTAATGGTTTCCTTTATTTTTGTTTCCTTTTATTTTATTTTCACGAATCGTATTCTGCTTGGAGGCGTACTTTTTGCTTTGGCTATTCAAGTAAAATTAATCCCACTTCTGCTTCTTCCCTTCTTTTTCCGATATCTAGGCCTCTGGAAATCATCTCTATTTTATTCTCTTTCGGTAGGCTTAGCAGTTTTATTAGGATTCGTCTATTTAGATGGTGGAAATATCGATCATTTCAGACAGAGTCTACTCCTTTATTTTAAAGTATTCGAATTCAACTCATTCATTCTTTATAATTACATCCAATACGGCCGACTAACCCGTGATTATAGTCCAATATTTAAATTTGGCCCTCAACTTTCTCGATTAGCACTTTTTTTCATAATGGTCCTTTCCTTGTGGGGAGATTTACCAACCTGGAAAATAGTTTTGCGTAGAATGATGTTTGGTTTCTTCATATACCTGTTGTTAAGTGGTACACTTCATCCGTGGTATGTAATTCCAATGTTGGCGATCTCAATATTTACCAACTATTCCTTTCCAATGGTTTGGTCTTATTTAATCTTCTTCTCCTATTTCTTTTACCAAGTCGGAAATGGTTCTTCCTTTGAAGTTCGTTTTATGGTAACCATCGAATATGTCATTTTACTGACGTTTGTCTTTATTGAAATTTATAGGAAAGGAAGTTTGTTAAAATACTTCCGAATGAATCATTATCTCCAACCTTCTGCAGTTTCGTAAAACTTGTACGCAATGTCATATTGATCCTTAGGATTTAACGTTGGAGGGTAAATTTTTAATACTCCAAGAAGTGAGCTTTTAATCTCTTTAGAAAAACTCACTTTTCCCGTTTCCGTATTGTAAAAGTCAATTGTATATCGAGTTCGCCTCTTAACATTGTAAACTTTAATATATGCATCACCTTCCTCAATGGTAATTGGGGCATTTACCTTATCATTGTCAATTGATTCATACAAATAAGGCTTTGCAAATGGCTCAGTCCCATTTACAAGTGCAGCAATACAATCCATACTGTCCTTTAAGTTATGCCAGTTATAAGAACGGTTCATCATCCAACCGAAACCTTGTGTTGCTAAGGAGTCCAGTTGTGTATACGCTTCTAATTTATCTGATTTTCGATATGGTTTCGTATTACTACGCAAAACATCATCTCTTTCAAATGGCCATCGTTGAGCAATGTAGGGTACTCCTCTTCGTTCACGAACAACCGTATAGTTCACTTTTTCAAAATCTACATCATCCATAAATGATTGCATCGGAGGAAAAAATCGTTTCCAATCAGAATGTCTTTTCTTTTCCCGTTCATTCCACCAATCTAGACCTGCAACAGCACAACCACT
>JAKVAS010000175.1 GCA_022448165.1 Crocinitomicaceae bacterium
CCGCCAATATGTGCATCATGTGCCGTATTTGAACCACCTCGCTTATCCATATAAAATTCGTAGGCTAGATATAACGGACCAAAAATATATGCCGGAATTCCAATAGGAATAAACATAACGTATAACTCTAACCAAGGATTCCACATTATTGATGCAAAAATAATTGCAGAAACACCACCTGAGGCACCTAGTGACCTATATCCAGGATTATCTTTATTTCTTGCGTATGGAATTATTGTAGCAAACAATCCACCCAAAACGTAGATTAGTAAAAAATGAACTTGTCCCACTAAAGTACCATATTCAGCTTGTAAGCCCAAAGGAGTCACTTCACTATTTTGAACGATGAAGTTCTCACTTAATAATACATCGCCCAAAAAATAAAGCGACATCATATTAAAAAGTAAATGCCCCCAATCCGCATGTATAAGCATATGTGTAATAAATCGTTCATATGCACGATCTCGTCTACATACATAAGGAACGAACATCATTCGTTCTAAAAAGGAACGATTATTGAAGGCATTAAGAGAAGTTAAGCCTGTTAATAAAATTAGGGCATGAAGAGCGTTAATCGTCATTTATTGAATTAATTTTGCTTTCAGATATATACGAATTTAACGATTTAATATCTATTTAATTAATTACATGAAGCTACTCTACACAATAATACTAGGGATACTCTTTTTATCCGCTTGTAAAACGTCTGATGATGAAGTAATTACCATCCCTTTTGAGGAACAGGCGATTTCCGCTTCGGAGAAAATAAAACTTGCCTTAAGTACTGATTACCTTTCAGAGATTGGCATTAATGAAGAAGAAGCCTTGTATTTAAACACTTTTTACAAATCACGAAACTTCGATCCTGTTTGGATAAATGATTCTTCATTAACTACTCTTGGACTTAAATTTGAAGAAGTTATTAAACAACCAACTCATTTAAGTATTCCGAACGGTAGATATGCAGAATTATTTCCATCAAATTTTGTACAACAAGAAATGGTCAATTCAATTTCGTTGTCTAAGATCATTCATGATTTGCAAAATGGTTTAATTGACTATCAAGAGAAGAAAAAACGCCCAATTGGTTATGTAGAAAGCTTGAAATTGAATGAATATGTTGACTTCAATGAAGACGAAGATTTAAGATTGCAATTTCTCTCTTTTGGAACGAATGATTCTAGTTATCAATCCCTAGGAAGAGGACTAATTCAATTACATGATACTTACAGAATGGATACTTCTGTTTTTAACGTTGAATCCATAAAGAAGGACACCGCGAAAGCAATCGTACTTGCAACTCAAGCACTTGCTTCAAAAGGATATATTTCCGAAGATGCAGATACTGCTCAAATGTTTGCAGCTCTAAAGATATTCCAAGTTGAGAATGGATTAAAACCTGATGCTGTTATCGGTAAGTACACTTCAAAAGCTTTAAATGAAAGCACAACGCATAAAAGGGACCGAATTATTTTAGCTATGGATAAGATTCGAACTCATGATTCTTTTCCCGATAAGTACATTCATATCAACATTCCTGAATATAAACTTCGTTTCTACATTAATGACAGTTTAAAGAGTGATCATAATATTGTAGTTGGAAAATATAAAAACCAAACTCCTGAACTGCGCTCCAAACTGAGAAGAATTGTAGCATATCCATACTGGAATGTTCCCTACTCTATTTCAAGTAAGGAAATTCTTCCATCCGCAAAACGTAGTGCCGAATATTTTGCAAAGCATAATTACAAGATTTACAAAAAAGGTGAAGAAGTAGATCCACTTACTGTTGATTGGAGTAGATATAGTGAGCGAACATTTCCATATAAAGTTGTTCAGGATCCAGGGCGAAAAAATAGTTTAGGAACAATTAAATTTCTTTTTCCAAATGAGCATAGCGTTTATTTTCATGACACTCCGAGTAAAAGCCTATTTTCAGTAGACGTCAGAGCTTATTCTCATGGATGCATGAGAACTCAAAACCCCGTTGATCTTGCTAGGAACATACTTGAAAGAGATGTATATGGAAGTAAAATCAATGAAATAGAATCTGACTCTCTAGACAGCATAATGGCTCGAGGCCAGAATCGAGTTATTCCATTATTAAAATCAATCCCTGTATATATTGAATACGTAACCGTTGCTAGAAAGGGAACTGATATGATTATGTATTTAGATATCTACGGTCGTGATGAAGAATACCTGAAAATACTGTGTGAATAAAGGTATTATTCTAATTTTGCAAAAAAAAGATAGATGTCACACCTTATTGCCCCTTCAGTTTTATCCTGCGATTTTGCTAATATACAGCGAGATGTTGAAATGATTAACAATTCTACTGCCGATTGGTTTCATGTAGACGTTATGGATGGTGTTTTTGTTCCAAATATTTCTTTTGGGTTCCCGGTGATTAAAGCTATTAAGAAGCATGCAAATAAACCATTAGATGTTCATTTAATGATTGAGAACGCTGATCAATATGTTGAGGAATTCGCAAAGTCAGGTGCAGATGTTTTAACGGTGCATTTTGAGGCTTCTCGTCACTTACACCGAACGGTTCAATTGATTAAATCTCATGGAATGAAGGCCGGTGTCGCTCTTAATCCGCACACAACAGTAGATGTACTAAAGGATGTAATTCAAGATCTTGATTTAGTTTTGATTATGTCTGTAAACCCAGGTTTTGGAGGCCAAAAGTTTATCTCAAATGCAATTAACAAGGTAAAGGAAACAAAGGCCTTAATTTCTGCCAAAGGTGGTAATGCTCTTATAGAAGTCGATGGTGGAGTAAATCTTGATACAGGTAAAGAATTAGTGGAAGCTGGAGCTGACGTTTTAGTTGCAGGTAGTTTTGTTTTTGGCTCTGACAGTCCTAAGGATACGATTGCCGCACTGAAGGCACTATAATTTTTACATGAAGGCCTTTTTCACGGATAAATTCGAATATGACTTTTTATCAACAAAGAAATGGTGCGAACATGTAGAAGAATATGAAGATGATTTAAACGAATTTATTAGTAAAACCATCTCTCACATTATCAACGTTCATCACATTTGGATCTCTCGGATCCAAAGGACACCTATTGAATCTCACACATGGGATAGACTACCAATGTCTCATTGGATTAGTTTGGCCCAAGATAATTATAGAAAAACGATTGATTATTTAGAACAACTCGAAGTTCTTGAGAAAATTAACTATCATGACAAAGAAGGAGTTAAACTTGAGAAGATGACAATTGACATTCTATACCATATCTTAAACCATAATAATTATCACAGAGGACAAATCGCTAGAGAAATGCGTATATTGGGTCTGACACCGCCTACATTTAATTTTATTGCTTTTAAATAGTTGGTGTGATATTTGAACAAAGTAACAAATAGAGTGTATATACGTTAATAAGGATATGAAAATACTTTTTGCAAGCATATTATTGTTTTTCACCCCGTTACTCGTTAATGGGCAAATGACTATCATGGAAGATCGAGAGGACAGTTTACTGGTTCTTCTGAATACACTTCGTGCCAGTCAAAACGACCAGGAAAAAGCGAAAAACAATGCTGTATTTCGTGAGTTTCTCAAAGAAACCTTAGCAAACCCAAAGTCACTCACCCACCCTTTTTCAAAGCTAACAACAGTTGGATTTATCGACAGTCCTGACAACCTGGTAAGGATTGTTAATTGGAATGTTGAACAAGATAATCAAACCAATCAGTATTTCGGATTTGTTCTACATAATGACCCAAGAAGAAAAAAATACTATGTGACTGAACTAATTGAGGACCGATTTGGCTTAGTTGAACCCACTGAAGTTGTTACCGCGGACAAATGGTATGGTGCACTTTATTATAAAATCATTCCCGTAAAAAAAGGAAGTCGTACGGTATATACAGTTTTAGGATGGGATGGTCATAACACATTAAGTAATTACAAATTAATTGATGCAATGTATGTTACCGGGAAAACGGTAAAATTTGGGAGTCCTATATTCAAAATAGGAAAGGTGACAAAAAAGCGTTTGTTTTATGAGCATGCACAAAAAACTACGATGTATTTAAATTATGAGGCAAATCGAAAGCGAATCATGATGGATCATCTCTCCCCCGAATCACCAAGCATGAAAGGATATAAATCGTTTTATGTTCCTGATTTATCTTACGATGCAATGAAATTTGAGGGAGGTAAATGGATACTTCATGAAGATGTTATTGGAAATAATGATAATCATGAACAAAAGAAACAAACGGTTTATGTTAAAAATGAAAAAACCGGGCTTGTTGAAAAAAAGGAAATTGACGCAAAGTGGATTAATCCACATGAGGGAGATTTACCCGGTGGAAGTATTGAACACGTAGCCGTTACTCCGGAAGATGCTAATAATGACAAAACAAATGGAAAATCAAAAAAATCAGATTCTCCCAAAGTCAATAAAAAAGATAAACGTGATCCAAATGCTCTGAGCACAACGATTAACGGTCAAAAAAGAAAGAAAAGGCGAAGAAGACGTAGGTAAATTATACATTCTTTAGAAAGCCTTATTTTGAGTAATTAAACACCCATTGTGAATAAGATCATCAACGGGAATTATTATTCAGAGCTAAAATTAATTAGCTTTAAGTAAAACACCACTAATTATGAGTGATAATCTTTACATGGTGCCTTACGATTTTACTGAAACAAGTAAAAAGGCACTTGAATATGCGTTACACATCGGAAAACACGTGCATACCGAAATTTGTTTGCTTCATTTAGCCAAGGACAAAAAAAGTGGCATGGTTATGAAGAAAAGATTAGAGGAATTAAGGGATACAACTAACCTTCCTGTTGGAGTTACAATGACGACACTAACTCGTGTTGGGAATATTTTTACGGATATCGGAAAAATTGCCAAAAAAGAAAAAGCCCAATTAATTGTAATGGGAACTCATGGTAAACGGGGCCTTCAAAGTCTCTTTGGAAGTCATGCTATGAAGGTTATTACAAGTGCTGAATGCCCGTTCTTAATTGTTCAAAAAAACACTGTTTTAAAGGCCGTTAAAAATGTAGCAGTTCCGATAGATTTAACGAAAGAAAGCTTGCAAATTGTTAATATAGCTGGTGATATGGCGAATATTTTTAAGGCAAAAGTGCATGTGATTGCAGAAAAACAAACGGATCAAATTCTTCATACTCGAATTAATAATCGTATATCAATTGTTAGTAAACAATATGAAGAAAGAGATATTTCGTCAGATGTTCACCTAGTAAAAAAACGTGGTCGTTATGGAAAGAAGGTAATGAACTACTCAAAATCAAATAATATAGATTTAATAGCAATTGCTTATCATTCTGAAAGT
>JAKVAS010000176.1 GCA_022448165.1 Crocinitomicaceae bacterium
TTAAATACTTCGTTTGGATTATCGAATGATGTAAATGCATCATAGGAAACTTTAATCAGAGGTTTTAACTTTCGAATGTCATCTTCATTAATTGAGTTCATAATATAGCGGTTTTCATTAAGCATAACGGCTCTCAACTAGGAGACGCGGGCTTCTCGATTGTGGTTGTTCAGCCCGTGGATTTTAGTTGATGTTATGCGTATACATTACTATTGTATTGTAGTACTTTTTATTCTCCTTATAATAATCGAAGTGTATTGTTTTTTTCGGTTTCGTACTCCAATTGTAATCATAGTAGGGTGAAACGCCGAGAGAAATACAGTTTTGGAACATTAGAAATGGATCAATGATGCTTTTAGACCAATACCGATTGTATGGGTTTATCTTTTCCTCGCCAATCTCGACAGTATACATACGGTCAATCCCCCTAGCAAGCATCCAAGGTTCAAGGTTACCTTTAATTACTTCAGATATCAAAAGGGCATAGTTATCGGCATAAAACTCTGGAGACATGTGCAATAAAAATGTAGCTGCTCTTTGATACCATCCAGCATTCTTACCAGCGGGAAAACCATATGTTTTGGTAAAGCTGATTATGGCTAGAGCATTTGAACTATCTTGTCTTTCCTTCTCTAGATAAAAGTTTTCGTCTCTATCGCGTTGTCTGACTGCTTGATCTATAATCATGAGAGAGTCCATAAAATCTCGGTAAAAAGAATCGGGCTTATGAGTCTCTTTAATTTGCATTCGTTTTTTACTAATTAAGGCTCTTTCTTTAATTGTTAAACCTGGAAACCAAATTGTATCAATACTTCTACTTGACCATTTTTGACTAAGTATTTTAATTGCAGCTTTACGTTCACCTATTTGAAAAAGGGAATAAGCATAGAGCTTTTGATGCGTAGGATGCTGTTCTTTCGAATACTTAAAAGCTTCTTCAAAATAAATTGTTGCTGTATCATAAATTCCTTCATGGAAATAATATTCAGCCTCGTTGGCATAATTGGAATAGGTAATAAAATTTTGAGTGTGCTTTTGAGAAAAACAAACACTAGAAGAAATAAGAATAAAAAGGAGAGATTTCATATTGAGAATAACGGTTTTTATGTCAAAAGTAACATACGATGGTGCAATTACGCATAACGGTTCTCAACTAGGAGACGCGGGCTTCTCGGATGTGGTTGTTCAGCCCGTGGCTTTTAGTTGATGTTATGCTTATTCAATTTCTGTTACGAGGTTTTTTATTATGTCAAGTTTATGCACTCTTAGATTATTGCTTTGATTCCATGTTACAAATCTGACTTCATTATTCGGGTGATCTTGATTATCTTGGTGAAGTCCCTTCGTCCATGCAATGTTATTAGGTTCATTTAATAAATGCTTATCAATCTTTTTCTCAATGTCGTATATTGAAATTCCACAACCAGAAACAATTACACATTTCTCGTTAGGCATAATCAATGCATCGTTTGGATCTCCATAATGGTTGGAGATAAACAAATCTTGCGCGTCGAAATCATTTTGGGATTTGGTTTTCAATTTATTTTTTAGGTAAACACTTTCATAAATTGCATAAACCTTAAACTTTTCACTTTCCGCAAGATATTTTATCATGGTTACTGAGTTTGTCTATTAAGCATAACGGTTCTCGGCTATGCTTTCGTGCCGTCTCTCGAATATAGGGAATAAAAGGCATGAAGCATGAGGCGATGTTAGTAACCTTCAATTTCTTAGCGGTTCATTTTTGCGTAACTACTTTTAAAGATCTTGGCATTGGATGTTCGCTGCGCGATATCCGTCTTCACCTGTATAGAATTCAAAGCTAATTTCGTTGATTGAATCACATACCTGAGGATACTTTGATTTAAGTCTTTCCTTGAGCAGATTAAGTGCTTCGTCGTTGCTCATAACTGTTTCGTCCAAATCTCGAATAGCGAGAATAAGGACATTTTGTCCACTTTCTCTTTTCGCAATTCTTGATGAGGACGAATTGCAAGTAATTCCGTTATTCAAGTTTAATATTATTGAATCTGTCGCTTGAGGCTTTTTCTCTTCAGGGCATTCACAATAAACCATTCTATCAGGTATGTCGTAAGTGTTTGATACGTAATTAATTGATATTTGATCTGTATCGCAAAATCCTTTAACATCTTTTGCTATTTGCTTTAAGATTTTAATTGTTCGCTTTTCAAAGTCTGGATAGTTCGTTTTTGTGACGGTTATCTTGACATGAGTTTTACCATTTTGCACAGACTCATCCACAGATACAGATTTACAATCACAAGCTTTCTTAGCAGCGATTTCGATAGGACTTGGATTAACAGGTTCTTCCTCATCAGATTCATTACAAGCGAGGAGTGTAGTAAGCAAAACAGTAAAGTATACGATGTTTTTCGACGTCATTTTCAATGTTCTCATATCATGGGTGTCATGGTTACTAACGGTTCTCGGCTAGGAGACGCGGGCTTCTCGGATGTAGTTGTTTGGCCCGTGGCTTTTAGTTGATGTTATAGCCATTCCTTTCGGGTTAATTTATATCTGCGATCAGTGCACTTATCTTCTGTATTAAAGAATTCAATATCTCTCTTAAAAAACTTTTCAAGTATTTTAACGGATTTTAAATTATTCACATAAACATCAGCAGTGATTAAGTCTGTGTCCAAATGTTTAAAACCAAAATCAATCAGTCCTTTAGTAATTTCTGTACCGTATCCAACTCCCCAATATTTCTCTCTTAGTCTGTAGCCTATTTCATCATCATTTTCATTGTTCTTCAGAAATGCACAAAGTCCTATAAACTCATTTTCTTCTTTTAGTTCAATTGCCCAAACCTTTGTGTCTGATGTTGTATGCTCAGTATTAAGGAATTTATATAAGTGTGCATTACTTTCTTCTTCAGTCATTACATTTCTAGGGATAGGACGCATAACATTTGGGTTACTCATCATATCAAAATAGGCACTTTGATCGCTTTCTTGCAATTGTCTAACAAATAGTCGATCTGTTTCGAATATCATTGTCATTGTGTTTTGGTCAGTTGGCTATAACGTTTTGCGCTAAGGTTTTCAGCGCTCTCGAATATAACACTTTTGCGCTGTAAAGTTTAGCGTATGTTAGGTGCTGTTTTTCTCAGTGTTGCTTTTCTTATTTTCTATTCTCATGTTTAACACCAAGTAGGGAGGAAGGGTCACACCACAAATAGACATTCTGGTCAAACATTTCTTATCCACCAGAAAACGTCGGATGTAAAAGTCAGATTTAGGGCTTGTCTTCTTTTTGGGTCAAACCTATTTTGGTTGTCACACAATGGTTCACACAGTTCGTCAGTTTTTTCTTTTCAGAATCCACAAGCCCTAGAGGCCCTTCCGAACTACGAAGATAGGCACCAAATCTCCTCTTATTCTGAGCACAATTCGTCAAACAAAGCAACACCATAACCTACCAAGCTAATGGCATCCTAACGGTTCTCAACTAGGAGACGCGGGCTTCTCGAATGTGGTTGTTAAGCCCGTGGCTTTTAGTTGATGTTATGGTTTGTCAATCATTATTTTGTCATAGTCGTATTTATCTGCGCAAGTCACTTCATTGACTCCAGTTTTAGCACAAATTTCTGTCATAATGCCTTCTTCACTATACCTTACGCTCCAGTCAGCCTTCGATTCACCATTTTCGTCAATGACATAATTAACTCTGTATTTGACTTTATTAGAGTTATCATATAAAATGTACCATGTACCAATTTTTCTACCAAGGCTGTCTTTTTGATTAATGTCAACTGCCTCATTTATTTTTTCTTGGCTAGGAAAAATGTATTTGTTTCTGTATTGTTTTAACTCATGATATTCAGTCCAATCAATAAATCCATTATCGGCAAAATCGGACATTTCAAATTGATGAATCAAGGTGAAATTTGTGTCCGCTATTCCGGTGGCCTTTATTTGTAATTCAAAGCAGCATTCACAGGCACACCATATTTCCGAATTATCAATTATTTCTAAAAAGAGTGAATCATTTCTGTACGTCAATTTAGGGGTTGGGCTTGGACAGCAATTTAAAACTAGCCCCACATTCAAAAACAAAGTATCATCCTTTACTTCTTTTTCAATAAGCCTATTACGTATGTATTCAGGATAAGATTTATTATCACAACTGGAAAGTGATGTTTCTACGACTTCTTGCGCAGTACTCCCCCCGCTAAGAACTAGGAACAATATGTATAAGCAGTACTTCATCATAAACCATAACGGTTCTCAACTAGGAGACGCGGGCTTCTCGGTTGTATTTGTTCAGCCCGTGGCTTTTAGTTGATGTTATTTTCATAGTTTATTTTACTAGCTGAACAAAACCGTGAACTTCGTCAGTGTTGCCTTGATCAGTGGTATACGTAATGGACCAAAAATAAGTTCCTTCAATGACATCTTTGGCGTTCTTAGTCGTACCATCCCATGAAATTAATTTAGAAGATGTTTCAAAAACTAATTGGCCCCACCGATTTAAAATTCGTGTATTCATCGACTGGATGCCTTTTAATTTTGTTGGAGTGAAAATGTCATTAATATGGTCACCGTTAGGTGTAAAGACATTTGGTAAACTGATAGCGCTCGAACAATCTTCTATTATTACCGTAAAGGAATCTATGAACACTCCGGAATTAGTTGTTAGCTGAAGCCAATAATCTCCGGCTTCTGAAGTAGAAAAATTAGAATTTGAAGAACCAGTTGACCAGAGGTAGCCAGCACATGGAGTGGCTGCGTTGAATTCAAATAGTTCATGATCACAGACAGTCGTGTCAGGAATCAAATCAATAACATTAGGCTCTAGAATTTGGGGAGAATCATAAGTAATACTGATTCTCGGATGCTTTAACGGGTTTGGGTGATCACTTGATGCGAAAATCATCGCACGATAATAACTCGGTTGCACTATAGATAGCATAAATCCAAAACTATTTAAAGGATCGTTAATCATGTCTTGAACCATGTCTGTTACATTGATCCCGATATAGTCTTGACCACTACTGACTGATTGACTTAAGATCACTTGATTCACTGTGGTAATAGACGGTTGGGAGTTCCACGTTACTGTTTGTTCCAACCAGGTACTGGTTATTCGATTCAAAACTGACTCGTTTGAACCGCTTACGCTTGAATGCCCGTTGTCGGGTGAATCGGGATATCCGTATAGATCAAGCCGAGCGTCTATTATAGTAGATCCGACTGGGATTATAGAGAGATCAAAATTAATTAATGACTTTCTCCTTCCTGGATCGCCGTTCCAAGTCCATTCATGAGCAAGAAATGAACTGGAATTGCCATAGTTGTTTGATTCCGT
>JAKVAS010000177.1 GCA_022448165.1 Crocinitomicaceae bacterium
GAAGAAGTATACATTTTCCATTGAATCGGCATTAATAAAGACTTGATTAATAGAGTTAATATTAAAATAACAATTCCAATTGCCATACCAGACGATTTCAACAATTTGAATATTGGTTCAATCGCATAGATATTAATCCAACGGAAAATTCCCCAACCATAATTTAAGGTGTAATCATAACCGCTATCATAAGATGTAAGTACATTGTAATCGTTTGGTCCAAAGAACCAGTTTAAACGAACTGATGCATTGTCTACATTCTTCAAATTTAAATTCAATGTTGAACTATATCCTTTTAGATGTGACCATTCTCTATCAGATTCTTTTCCATATGCATCAACCTCAAAAGATGATCCTGACTTCTTGAAAGATCCTTCTGGCTTAAGAAAAGAAGAAAAATAACTTTGCTTAAAACAAACCCAATCAATATCATCTTCTGCTTCCTCTTCATCACTAGCAACTTCACTTAGATAAGAGAAACCGTCATCCTCATAGTTAAAGCAAACTGTAGAAACACGACGTTGCTCACTGAATAATCGTTCTGTTTTACGGTAAGCGACATCCCAATTAAGCATTACATTCTTAGGGTTTACCTGTCCTGAAAATCCTCTAACATTAATATCAAAATCTAGATCATATTTTCCATTGGAAAGATTGTAAATAAACTCAATAGACCCTGCACCTTTCTTTAATTCGAAGGTGATTGCATAATCTGTTTTTGATTTTACCGTGAATAATTCATTCGTTGTATTTAACTCACCTCCCGCGTAAGGAAAAGAAAGGCCATTAGAAGCATCGCCTGCTCTAAACAGTGTTAATGGGTCTATTTTTCCATCATTCTTTGCATAATCTCTATAACTTTCAAATTCTTTTAAACGTACTGAGGCAATTTGCCCCCCCTTAGTATCAAAGTCAATGATTAACTTGTCTGTTTCCATTTGAATCAACTCACCTTTTACAGCAGCTACGGATTCTTTAGGTTTTGTCTCATTAATCTCGGAAGTTTCTAAAGTGTTAGAAATTGATGCTTGTAATACAGTGTCAATTTTTGTAATTGAATCTGTATAAATTAAAGCGCCAGTACTATCAGTCAATTGATTTCCTTGCTCATCTGTTTTTGGTTTCCAATTTTCGGCTAAGTCAACAGTCTTGCTATTGGCTTCTTTTTTAGCTTTTTCATCTGCGGCCTTTTTTTCTGCAAGCGCTTTTTCGATTTTTTCTTGTTCGGCCTTAATCTCTTCTTCAGAAGGCTTGTTGAAAATCGTGAATACGGAAAATATTAGTCCGATTAGAACCAGTCCAACGACGGTATTTCTGTCCATTTCTAGGTGTTTTTCTTATTTATTCTTAAGTACTGCATTTACAAATGCCACAAATAGAGGGTGTGGATTATCAACTGTACTTTTATATTCAGGGTGAAATTGCGCTCCCACAAACCATGGGTGATCTTCTATTTCTACAACCTCTACTAATCCTGTTTCTGGATTTTTACCAGTTGCTTTCATTCCATTTTTCTCGAATTCCTCTAAGTAAGTATTATTGAATTCATATCTATGACGGTGTCTTTCTGAAATACTATCAGTATGATATGCTTCCGAAACATTAGATCCTGGAGATAATTCACATTTATAAGCTCCTAATCTCATTGTACCTCCTAGATTCGAAATTGTCTTTTGTTCCTCCATCATATCAATAACAGGGTCAGCACAGTTCTCCGAAATCTCCGTTGTATGAGCTTCTTTGTGACCAAGAACATTTCTAGCGAACTCGATTACGGCACACTGCATTCCAAGACAAATACCTAAAAATGGGATCTTATTTTCTCGAGAATAGCGTACAGCATCAATTTTACCTGAAATACCGCGAGTACCAAATCCTGGTGCTACCAAAATTCCATCTACACCGGCTAATTGTTCATCAATATTTTCTTTCGTAATCTTCTCAGAGTGCACCCAGCGAATATTAACTTTCGTTTCATTTGTTGCTCCAGCATGAATGAATGATTCACTAATCGACTTGTAAGAATCTTTTAACTCCACATATTTTCCAACCAATGCAATCGTTACTTCAGATTTAGGATTTTTTAAGCGGTCTACGAATTCATTCCAACTATCCAAATCCGGAACAGATTTGGTCGGAAGGTTAAGCTTTTCTAATGCTACTTTATCTAATTCTTCCGATTGCATAAGTAGCGGAACATCATAAATTGTTTCAGCATCACGTGATTCAATAACGGCATTCATACTTACGTTACAGAATTGAGCAACCTTTCTTCTTAAATTTAAATCTAGCTCATGCTCAGTTCTACAACAAAGGATATCTGGTTGAACCCCTAATTCCAAAAGTTGTTTCACCGAATGTTGAGTTGGTTTCGTTTTTAACTCTCCAGCTGCTGAAAGATAAGGTATAAGAGTTAAATGAATAACGATACAATCGTTTTCGAACTCCCACATCATTTGACGAACAGCTTCTACATAAGGAAGTGATTCAATATCACCAACAGTACCACCAATTTCAGTAATCACGATATCGTAAGTTCCTTTTTTTCCAAGGACTTGAATACGTTCTTTAATTTCATTTGTAATGTGAGGGATGACTTGAACAGTCTTTCCTAGAAACTCACCTCTACGCTCTTTATTAATAACAGACTGGTATATTTTTCCAGTAGTTACATTGTTAGCTTGAGATGTTGGGACATTCAAGAAACGCTCATAATGACCAAGATCTAAATCCGTTTCCGCACCATCATCCGTAACGAAGCATTCACCATGCTCATAAGGATTTAGCGTTCCAGGATCAATATTGATGTATGGATCTAGTTTTTGAATCGCTGTGGAATAACCACGTGCTTGTAATAATTTCGCTAAAGACGCAGAAATAATCCCCTTTCCTAAAGAAGAGGTAACCCCTCCCGTTACGAAAACATATTTTGTTGAGTTTGACATGCTAATATAAAGTAACTTCGGGAGGCAAAATTACAAGTTTACTTGATTAAATCAGCCGTTTCGGAAGTTTATTTTTGAAAGAGTTGTTAACGTTGTTGAAATACTTACCAAACGTTCTGCTAAACAGATAGAAATGTGTACTATTTTTTCCTTTCTTAGATGTAGCACCCAATGATCTAGTACATTTATTCTTAATGATTAAGATCATCATCGAAAATGATTAGGACTAATTAGTTTGCCCAATTTTCATTTGAGCCATATTGAAGATAAAAGCGATTTTCACGGACGTCCTCCTTACTAAAAACAGGACATCCATATTCATCCAACCTTGGATAGTGCGGTGTTTGTTTTTGAATCCAACCAGAAGGAAGGAAGATTACATCATGGATTAATCTATTTTGAACTGCGTGACGAACATGTTCGCTATCGACTCCAAGTCTAACTTGAATTGTTTGCTGGTAAGGAAGGTGATAAGAAATGGATCCATAAGCTATTCCGTGACTTGTTTTTCCGTATGGGAGATTTTCTAATAATTTGAATCCATGAACACTCTTTCCTGCAGGAGTTTTGTTAATCGGAGCACCACTAGATTCCCCCGTCCAAATATTTACGCCTAATCCAAACTGAAAATCATAATACCTATAATTTGTATAGATATGACCTGTACGAAATCGATCACGTCCATTACCTCCAAAAAGATCATTTTCATGATATAAACTGAATTCATGAATATGAAGTCCAAATCCCCCGGAGGTTTGAGATGTACCACGATTATCGAAATAGAATAGATAGTTAAAACCTATTCCAAGGTTGTATTCTGTCTGATGGTTTAAACCATCCAGCAATTGATTTCTCGTTGTTTGCTTTTTGCCACCGAGAAGAACAGTGCCAATTGAACTTCTGTTTTCAACGAATCGTTTACGCCCACCAATTGACTTGTGATAAAGATTTAATGTGTTCCCAGCGTTTATCTGAAAAAAATAATCCGTGTAAAAAGCCTTTAGGGTAACTCCAATTCCATTTTGATGAGTTCCAACTTTAGCTACAATACCTATAGATGCACCAAAATGGTCTGAAAAATAAGATTGTCCAAAACTATTAAAGCAAGTTAAGATAAAAAGAGCAATAAGTGATTTCACAAGACAAATATCATAAAAATCATTCCAAAACGTAAATTATCCTTGGAACACATGTATTATCCGATTATACCAAATTAATGTTTGCATTCATTTTAATATGTAGATTTGACCTAATGAGAACAAAAATGTCATATTGGTTTGCGCAATTTTTCGGATGGGGCCTATATTGCTTATTTTTACTTATGGCTGCCCATACTGCGGAAAATGTTCCAACTCAAACGGAAATTTCTATAACACTTATAACTGTTTATATTTCCGGAATATTCTTTTCACACATTCAACGTTGGGTGATTCTAAAGTTTGGTTGGTTAACAATTAAATTACAGCGTGTGCTTCCTCGCTTACTAATATCTTCAATTCTTTTATCGATATTAATTACAGCAGTTGCAATCCTATCAGAGGTTATTTTCAGGTCAAAGAAAGTTACGGATATTTCCATGGCAAACTTTATTGCTGGATTAGTATCAGTAGTAATTCTAATGCTTTTATGGAATTCATTCTATTTCATATATCATTATATCCGTAAGTCTAGAAGACAAGAAATTTCCAACTTAGCACTTGAGGCTAGTAATAAGGAAAGTGAATTAAAAAATTTGAGAAGTCAGTTGAATCCACACTTTTTATTTAACTCACTAAATAGTATTAGAGCATTGATCGAAATAGAGCCGCAAAAAGCAAAGAAATCAATCACTACACTTAGTAATTTATTACGTCAATCTCTTATCTTAGGGAAAGAGAATTTGGTTGACTTAGAGATGGAGCTAGAAATTTGTCATAGTTATCTAGAGTTAGAAAAAATTCGTTTTGAAGAGCGGTTAGATGTTGAATACCATATTGACGACCGTCTTTACGGAG
>JAKVAS010000178.1 GCA_022448165.1 Crocinitomicaceae bacterium
GAGACAAACACCTTATAAACCGAACCATAATCAGTAGTATAAGATTGTCTTTGCATGAATGTTAAAATATTTGTTGCTGATGTGGGGGTAAACTGAGGCGTAACTAACCAATCTTGGGCTAATCCTCCTGAAACATTCTCATAACGCACATAGGCGGATTGCGTACCTGTATTCGAAATGTTGCTTGCTTGCCAATTCTGAACTGTCCCTAGACCGTTAGAACCTATGAAAGTGACCCAACCTGATGGAGGAACCGTAGTTTCAAAACCCTCTGGGAATTGAGCCAAAATATGACTTGTTATACAACTGAATAAGATAGTTAAAGAAAGTTGGATTGTCTTCATGATTTACTGAGATTTTGTTTCAATCTATATACTTCAAAAATTATGCTACGGCACACATAAAAATACGCAACAATTTAATAAACAGTTACTTACGTATTCTGTTTAAAAAAAACATAAGTTCCATTTTGGGAGTAAACCTCTGATTTTGGGACAACGGATTCTTAATTTTGACTGAGTCAAATGATCCAAAATTGTAAAGAAATACCTTGAAGAGCTAGGAGTAACCATAGTTCTCAACACGAGAGTATTGGACTTCTTTGGTGACTATGTTCAAACTAATACAGAAGAGGATATCATAGCAAAAACATTGATTTGGACAGCGGGAATTGAAGGCTCTCCAATACCTGGTTTAAAAAAAGATTGTATGGCTCCCGGCAACAGGATCGCAACAGACGAATTCAATAGGGTAGTAAATTATGACTCTATTTTTGCAATTGGAGATGTAGCCGCCATGATTTCAGAAACGACTCCTAAAGGCCACCCTATGGTAGCTCCGGTTGCCATACAACAAGGAAAACTTTTGGCTAAAAACCTGCGTTTGTTAGAGCAAAACAAACCTATGCAGCCTTTCTTATACAAGGACAAAGGGTCAATGGCTACTGTTGGAAAAAATAAAGCTGTAGTAGAAATCAAAAAACTTAAATTAAAAGGACTAATTGCATGGATCACATGGATGCTGGTGCATCTAATGTCCTTGGTTGGATTTCGAAATAAATTTATCACTCTTTTTCATTGGGTACGAAATTATTTCAAAGATGATAAAACCATGAGAACCATTATTACTCCTTTTGTATTAAGTGATGCTAAACGAAAAAGAAGAAAACAGATGGAGGATAATCGAAAACAAGAATCACGTTAACAACTTTCTTTCATAGGCCTCCATTCTACTTAAAAATTACATTTTCATTTACCTTCTTTAAGTTTTTACCCAACGATTTTCACTTAATAGTATACTGACAAAAACTTAAAGAAGGTAGCCAAACAAAAGGCGCATCCGTTTCGCTATCGTACTTATTGTTTGATTAAAGGAAACACCTCAACTTTCTCTCCGGTTTCAATGTAAATATAATAAACGCCCGCTTGAGAATCAAGATCAATAAGAATCATCTCTTTACCTTTAACTATCTCTGAATAAACTAATTTACCTCTCAAATCTCTTATGGTGATAATCGCCATTTCTAATTTATCTCCGAAATCTATTTCAAATTGACCAAAAGTGGGATTCGGATAAATAATTGATTCTAAAGGAAGGAGCTCCTCGTTTATTTCGAGCCCCTCTATCAAATAGCAATCAGAATTAGCTTCACAGCCGTATTTTGAAATCCTCACAGCGTATTCACCATTCTCTGCTGCAGTGTATGACTGACCAATAGCCCCATCAATTGGTGTTAATTCAGGGCAATTTAACCATTGATAAACTGCACCATCCTCGTCACTTGTCAAAACATTCAAATTCTGAGAAACTGTTGTAATTATGGCATTAATCGTTAAGTTCAAGGTAACAACCGAGTCACATCCCACCACATTGGTAAGTGTGTGTGTGGCAGTATTGTTCTGGCACTTATATCTACGGGACGCTATTCAAGAATTTTGTTGGGACAAACACGGCTCTTATTGCTGAAATATCTGATGGTGGTGACCTTCCTGTTTGGGGAGGCACACAAGTAATAGCAGAGGTCAACGATTCAATGATTATTCAACACTCAATTAATCAATTCGGAGAGATAGACTATGATACTGATGAAGAAATATTACTACTTATGGTTTAGAGGCGTTAGAAGATGAGAATGAAAACTAATGATATGTTATTATTGTGTGAGAATTGATCTCAATGAATTCTTCTCCCCTAATATATTCATTACAAATGGATAATCCTTACCTTTATAGAGATTCAATTCATTTTAGCCTTTTTTACAAGAAATTTTAAGCCTTCATGAAATACCTCATTACTACTCTTTTTTGTTTGCTTCTTACCCTAAGCTATGGTCAATTCTGTTGGGATTCCCAAAATTCAACGACAAACGATATTATTATAGACATTGATTTTGCACCAACAGGAAATTTAGTAGGCATATATGGTTCCCTTTTTAATGGACAAATTGGTAGAACTAATGACGGAGGGGATACTTGGTCTATTGTACATAGTTTTACTGGTGAATACCTTTCCCAAGTTTATATTGATGATGCTTTTAATTGTATTGCAGCTACTGAAACAAAAATTTACAAGTCAACAGATGGTGGTATTAATTGGGCTTTGAAATATAATAATCCAAACAGTATTTTCTGGACGGGAGCAATAGAAGAGTCAAATGGTAGAATTTTTTGTGGAAAGGGCGGTTTCTCAATAAATTCAGGAAATCACCTGTATTATTCTGATGATGTAGGTGAGACTTGGGATTCTGTATCAACTATTTTTGATCAAGTCAGGGACGTTTCTTTCCACAACAACTATGGTGTTCTCATTTCGTCTGGAGATTTATTTGTTTCCTCTGATCTTGGAGATTCATGGACAGTATTAACAGGTTTACCTCATTCGCACTTAATAACTGAACTCGAAATGTTAAGCGCAACAGATTTTATTACGGTAGGAAAAAATGGTGAAGTCTATTACACGCAAGATTTCGGCTCAACATGGACAAACGTAAATATCGGAACAACCGAGGATTTAAAGGTGGTAGAATTTGGAAATGGAACGAATGGAATAATTGGAGGAAATAATGGTACATTATACATGACTAATGACGGGATTGCAGGTCCTTGGACAGTTTCTCCCCACGGAGGGAGCTCAACCGCAAATTATTTAGCTATTCATGCCCATACTGGTACTTACGCCTGGGCCGGAAATAGCGAAGGAGAAATTTTAACAGCCCCTTGTCAAGATGTTGCCATTGATATTCTTGATTTAATTGGCCCAGATTCACTGTGTCAAGATGATTCGTACAACTATACCATTAAATATGAGGTAACCCAGGGCATAGCGGAGAACCCAGCCTTTCAAGTCTTGCTGAACGCTTCAAATATTAGTAGTGGTTACGCCGAAGATATAGGGGTGTTTGGCCCCGGAATCTATAATTTAGATTTATCGAGTACATTAAACATATCAACTGAAGGTACTTATGGATACATTGTCACAGCGACACCAAACTTAAATGAAACTAGCACATTATTAGATTATTATGGCTTGAATGAAACAGAGAACGTATTTGTCAAAGAAAAAGGGACGCTTTCTGCTGAGAGTCCACTTTACTTTTGTCCTGAAGACGAAGTTAATTTGCAAGCTTCGGGAGATGGCTTGTTTATTTGGTATCTAGAAGATACTTCAAGTACGCCGTTGTCAAATAGCTCAGTTTTTCCAATAGAAGATTTGATATACATTGTAGAGGCCGATCAAGGTTTATGCAAGTTATATGACACCGTCATGGTTAACCTTGATCCCAATTGTGTGACTATTCAATTACCTGCAGCAGCTTACGCATTTTCTCCAAATGGTGATGGTGTGAATGACGTTTTCGTCATTGATTATTTAGAAGATACAGAAAATCAGGTTTATATTTATAATAGGTGGGGCGACCTCATAGCAGGGTTTGCGAATTATGATAATGACAATGTTGTCTGGGATGGCACCTATAATTCTAAGGTTGTGCCCGCAGGTACTTATTATTTTATCAGTGAATACAACCAAAATCAAAAGCATCAGGCTTGGATACAAGTGGTGAGGTAACCGCGCTTTCAGGACCTTATTTATTACACAGATTTAAAGGGCTACCAGCTCCTTTTAATACTACATGTCTTCAATGTTTTAACCAATCGCTGTAACCCCTAAATTCTTGCTGTCAACTATTAAGATGTTTAGCTCATTCATATAACTGTTTTTGGTAACTCTCTTTTCTGAGGTCAGTTGAAATTAAAAGAATTGGTATTTTTATGCGGTAAAGAGTTTAACTCACTTAAAGCTTGTAAATCGGTTAGAAAAAATAGTAATCAATTCGGGCGTTACTCGAAAGGGATAAGACCATTAAGCAATAACTTAGATTTAGCAACAAGTATTACTTTCTCCTGTTTTCATTCAATTGCTGAATTTTAAAAACAAGAGTCATTACAAAAAGTCATTAATTGCGAAGAATCTCAGTTTGAATCGACAGAAAGATAATAATTACTCATTGTTGTATTTTGATCAGGAGTAGCATACTTTAAAATCCTCCTCAGAAGTCATTACATTGATTACAACGCGTTTTATTATTGCAGTAAATGTCCCTTCAAAACAACAAACGAAATTCTACTGAAGTAAAAGTGTTGTCTTTATTTAGAAAGATTAAGGTGTATAATCATCAGCCGCTGTAAACCTTGAACTTGCGTGATTGGTTAGCTCTGACAATGAAAGTGCAAAATCATTATAATCAGATAAGAATGAATATTCACCCAGGGTCTCACCATCTGCACCCGTCACGTAAGGCTGAATCAAATTGCACGCCGCTGTGAACGCTGTTGTCATTTTGCTAGGGTCAAAAACACCATAGATGAACTCATCAATGTAAGCGTCGTAAGTGGCTTTATAGATGGCATCATCATAAAGAAACCTAATGAGCGGCCAATTTGGGCCAATCCCTGTAAAATCGAACTCTAATGACTCTATTTTTGCAATTGGAGATGTGGCCGCCATGATTTCAGAAACGACTCCTAAAGGCCATCCTATGGTATCTCCGGTTGCCATACAACAAGGAAAACTTTTGGCCAAAAACCTGCGTTTATTAGAGCAAAACAAACCTATGCAGCCTTTCTTATACAAGGACAAAGGGTCAATGGCT
>JAKVAS010000179.1 GCA_022448165.1 Crocinitomicaceae bacterium
AATTGTGCATTATGGGTATTTGTATTTCTTGTATAAAATGTTACATTTGGCGTGAATCTAGGTACTGTTTGAAATTATATATCGTCGTGGAGAACCCGTGCACGTTTTAGTTTAATACGTGCCTTAAATACCACGAACAAATGTTACTACAAGAAATTATAATCGCGATGCAGAAATGGGAAGATATTCGCTCTGATGCTAGCAAACTAACTCAAAAATTTAATCAAGGAAATGGTTTTGTTGTTCCAACAGATTTAGAAGTTAAAGGATCTTATATTCATGCTTATCCTGGAATCAATAATGGAGAATTAACATTTTTCTTAATTAACGCCGAGGATGATGTTAAAGCAAATCAATCAAATTTGGCCAGTTATATTACTGTTTGTCCTGTTTCTCAAATTTCAATTGATTTATCTCCAACAGATGATAGAAGTGGTACTGATATTAGCAAAACTGAAGCGATAAGAAGAGTTCGTAATTGGAGGGATTCAAGTGATGATTGGCTTCAGGCGCATATCGGAAATGGTATTTTTCAAGCTTTATTAGTTCCAATGGGAGATTACGTGGCGAATAATGTACATTCAACTTTTTTCGCTTTAGCGGGAAATTCGAGAAATTACTCTGCGGATTTAATTACACGTGATGAAAAGATCGGAACAGTTTCGCTGACAAGTTTCCATGATATGGTTCGTCCAGTTCCACCATTTGGAGGAACATCAACACCATCTTCTCAAGGATCATTTTATCTATTGAGCCTTGTTTAGTCGTTTGCCATAATTAGGATTAATAATCATGCTATATGAGCTTTTTAGCATTTCTTGAAGCGATAACTTACATTTCGCCGTTATTGTTGATTGTTGGTATTTTCATTGGATGTATTCGTTTTACTTCAATAGATGGTGTGCACAAAATGGTGTTATTGTATTTCTTATTTTCTTTGTCAATAGACCTTTCAAGTAGAGTATTAGGAGCATATAATGACTATAACTTAATTCTAATTCCTTTATTAGGATTTCTTGAATTGCTGGTGTTTTCAATACTCTATTGGAAATATCTGTTTAAAGAAAGAAGCATGATGTTTTTTGGGGGAATTGTAATCGGGTTGTCCTTTATTGTTTGGGAGATTTGGTCTATAAGATCAATTCATACAACGCAATTTCAATCTTACTCCAAAGCCGTTAGTTCTCTTGTGATTATTGTTTTATCGGTAAAGTATATATTGCAAGAACTAAAGAAAGAGGAGGAGTTAGACAAAAATAGATTGAAATTGAATAACATCATATTACTTTTTTTTTCAATTAACTTGGTGATCTTCCTTCCCTTGAACTTTCTTATAAATGAACAGTCAATATTGAAGTTTTATTTTTGGATGGCAAACTTAGCATTAACACTTTTGTTTTACGCATTATTAATTCATTCGGTATGGAAAAATGGCAAGACGGCTCAACAATTGCCCTCTGGATTGTAATTGCTCTTATACTTGTTTCGATATTAGTGGTTTCGATTATTATAATCGTACGAGCTTATGTTAAAAGAATGCTTAGGATAGAGGAGAAGAATTCTCGAATTCAAATTGAACATCAACGAATGTTACTAGAAACTAATATTAAAGCTCAAGAAAAAGAACGTGAAAGAATGGCTGCTGACCTGCATGATGACCTAATAGGAAAACTTAATGTGGCTTTGATGATGCAGCAGACGGGACAGAATCAAGATGAAATAGAAGGTCGTTTACAGGAAGGAATCTCATTGGCAAGAAGAATATCTCATGATTTGAGCCCGCCAATGATTGATTTTCAATCGTTAGCAGAGATTCTTGAAGGGAAAGTTAATCCTTGGAAAGCTCGATTTGAGGCGGATTATATTGCCGATATCCGCGGTGTTGAAAAAGAGTGTTCCTCGATTAAAATTCAAGTAATGAGAATCGTTCAAGAAGTAATTATGAATATAATTAAGCATGCAAACTCGAAAAGTATGTACGTCCGATTTAGGTATACTGATGCTGGAGGGGCAATTATAATTGAAGATAAAGGAGATGGGTTCGATACAAAAGAAAATAGTGGCGGACTTGGACTAAGTAATATTGAGACCCGTGTACAATTTATTCATGGGAAATTTAAATTTAAATCAATTTTAGAGAAAGGAACAAGGTTCATTCTTATCTTTCCTAAAAGTACTAAATAGATTAGTGTAATGATAAAATTAGCTATTGTTGATGATGATGTTCTCGTTGTGGAGTTATTGGCGAACTTTCTTAGTTTGAATAAGGAGTTTGAAATAACATTTACCGCAAATAGTGGGGAAGAATGTTTAGAGAAAATAAATGCTGCTGATACGGATGTTCCAGATGTCCTTTTATTGGACTTAAGAATGGGTAAAGTAACAGGTCTTAATGTACTTGAAGAGTTAGGGGGGACTGAACCAGATATTCGAATAATTGTTATTTCGTCTCATTACAAAGATTCTTTTATGGGGTTCATGCTTAAAACGGGTGTTTCCGCCTTTTTACCCAAAGGAATATCACCTAAAAAGCTAGAAGAAGTTATTTTTGAAGTCTTTCAGCGTGGATTCTACTTCTTACCAGATCAATTGAATATGGTAAGAAGTCAAGTGTCTTCAAAAGCACCGAAGCCTGAATTAGTAGAGGAAAACCTACTTTCAGAAAGAGAAATTGAAATTCTAAAATTGATTTGTAATCAGAAAACAGCGAAAGAAATAGGGGAAAGCTTATTTATTGCTCAACGTACTGTAGAAGGTCATAAGAATAATCTCTTTGTTAAAACGGGGGCTAGAAATATTGCGGGACTCGTAATCTATGCTGCTCAGAAAGAAATCATTTTGATTGAAGAACTTCCATTATTTTTGTCATAGTATTAGATACATTTTTTACCAATGAAATTGGGAATAAAGATTGCTGAATACTATGTAATCACAAGCTGTAATTTTTTTATATTAAACACTGTTAAATTGAGTGCATAACCGTGCCTCATTTGTTTTTATTGGAATCTTGAAAGTGAATTTTCGCTTAGATAGTTATTTACTTTGAAGATTAACTACTACACACAATATTGCTATTCTTAGTTTACTTATCAAGACATGAAGCAAAAACAAAAAAATATCCCGGTCTTACTTCCTTCAGTAGGAAGAGTTAAATATGTATTGAGAGCTCTTTACTCAATCACCAACTTTGCAAAGGCTTCTATTGTTAGTATAATAGTACTCTTGATTATTCTGTTACTATTAACGCAGATGGAGCAAGCTTTTACAATGCTTTTAAGAATGTTAGAGTATGGTAAATTATCATTGCTAATTTGCTTTTTAATGATTAATCTACTTGCAATAAGTCTGTCACATTATCCAATATATACCTATTACGCAGCAAACCTTAATGGCAGTAGGAAGTATGTTCAATGGAAAAAAGAACATCCTATTAACGTAAGATTTTTGCGTTGGATTTGGGTATTTACCTTTAGTCCAATTACTAATCCGAATTACATCAAAGACATTTATGCAAACATTCTACGTCAATATTTGGGACTTAGCGTTTTTTTAGTTTGGACGCATTTTATTATCTCTACTTTCGAACCAAACTTGATGTATTCATTAAGGTATATTGAATGGTTAAAAGTTGGATTGTATGGAGTTTCGTTAGTTCCATTTTTCACTTATGCATTTTTTAAAAGACGATTGAGTCCTTTGCATTCGACAGTTGAAGATAGAAAGAAAATCTATAAGCGACTTGGAGTACTTTACTTCATTTCCTTTACTCTTACTGTTGTTTTTATGGCTATCGTTTTTTTTAGCTCTAATTTGTTTAGTACAGCAGGGTTGTTAATATTGCTAATAACTAATTATGCGATGATGTTCAATTTCGTTTTCTTTCGTTTAGTTAGACCTAGACTTTCTCATGTTTTGAGTAATCAACATGAAAAATCAAAGAAAACATCTTCTATTTTTTTAAAATTGATTAAGCCTCTAGAGAAATCATCGAATTATATTGTTGTATTTCAGGTTAGTTTTTACATCTCACTTATCTCTGTTATGTACTTTTCGTTAGCTGCTCTTAATGATTGGCAGCTTCCAAATGGAATAGCAATTGTAATGATTTTTATTTATATCTACTTCTTTATAATTGGTTCTATAGGCAAATACTATTTTGTGCATTATTCAATGGCTAAAACGGAAAAGACTGAAGAGGGAACGAAGAATATTTTAAATTCCCCCAAATTTAGATATTTAACTACCGGCTTGATAGTATTGGTAATATCTTTTTTTTTAGGACAATCGACGGAGTCTACTTTGAATGAACTCGACATTTTTCCGATAAATGAGAAACATGATGGGGTTCCCATGGCTGAATTTGAAGGAAGGGTTAAAGAAATGCCAGATACGGTGTTTTTCGTTTCATCTCATGGTGGTGGATTAAAGGCCAACACATGGACACTTATGGTTATGAATGAGTTTCAGAAGACTTCCAATGGAAGATTTATGAATCAAACGGTTGCAATGTCTGGAGCTTCAGGAGGTTCATTGGGCCTGGCTCTATATGGCAATATATATGGACTTCATGGGACGAATCAAGAACGAATGGAATCAATCATTAATTCTATTCAACAAGATAATTATGCTTCCATTGATATTTGTATGCTTTTTGGATTAGATATGTCTCGCATATTTTATCCTTTGAATCGAATGTCTTCATCTAGAGACCGTGCTTATTGCGGAATGTTGAAGTATCAAAATCAAGTACGGTTGACCAATTCTATTACTTTGGATGAAGTATCATATAGACGTTATTGGCAAAGTATTCAGCGAAAGGGGAACTATCTTCCTGCGTTGATAATGAATACAGCATCTACAAATGGTAAGAGGGGGATTTTCTTTTCTCTAAATACGAGTTTGTTCAGTCAATTTTCCCTTATTCCCAGAATTTAACGAGTTTAAGAGATGAGTTGGGGAATGAAGCGTCAATTCCGTTTTACCAAGCAGTTTCAACTACAAATCGATTCCCTATTTTTAGTCCTGTTGCTAAGATTAAGGGTGCTGGTCATTTTATTGATGCTGGAGCTATAGATAATAGTGGTATACTCGGGTGTTGGGATATGTACCTTTTCCTGCGAGATCGGGGAGTGCTTGAA
>JAKVAS010000018.1 GCA_022448165.1 Crocinitomicaceae bacterium
ATAATTCTGTACTATAAAACCCTCCATAATTATTGATTGTTGCCACTAAGAACTCCAACGGGAAATATGCTTTCAAAAATAAACATTGATAACTTTCAACTGCATAAGAAGCCGAATGACCTTTTGCAAAAGCATAGCCCGCAAAACTTTCCGTTTGTCTCCAGACCTCTGAAGTTAATTCTAGTGAATGTCCTTTCTTGTGAAGACAATTATCGAAGAACTTTTGCTTTACCGCCTGAAACTCTTCTCTTGAACGAAACTTCCCTGACATTCCTCGTCTCATCTTGTCTGCCTCACCCAGTGTTAAACCAGCAAAATGGTGTGCCACCTTAATCACATCTTCTTGATATACCATCACACCAAATGTTTCTGGCATTAACTCTAATAAAACAGGGTGAGCATCTTTACGTTTTTCAGGATGACGAAATCGTTTAATATATTCATTCATCATTCCTGATTTTGCCACACCAGGGCGAATAACAGAACTTGCTGCTACCAATCCTAAATAATCATCTACTTGCAATTTCTTCAATAACATTCGCATCGCTGGAGATTCTACATAAAAGCATCCAACCGCTTGTGCCCCTCGAAGTATTTTTTTTATTCGTTCATCGTTTTTAAACCGATTCATATTATGAATATCAACAACCTCAGCTTGGGGTTGATTGTACTCAATAATGCTCAATGTATCTTTGATTTTACTCAGCCCTCGTTGACTAAGAATATCAAACTTATATAACCCCACATCTTCTGCAACATGCATATCAAATTGAAGTGTCGGATAACCCTTCGGAGGAAAAAAGGTAGCACAAAAATATTGAATACTTTTTTCTGCAATAACGATACCACTTGCATGCACACTCATATGGCTAGGAAACCCCTGAATATATGCAGCATATTTAAGTACCAATGTAAACAAATGCGTAGCATTCCATGCCTGTATATTTCCGTCACTAAGTAGGTCAATTTCCTCCTTGGGTAATCCAAACACTTTACCGAGCTCTCTAACGACCGCCTTATATTGAAAGGTATTATATGTTGCAACAAGAGCTACATTTTTAAATCGTTCAAAAATGTAGCGTGTTACATCCTCCCTCTCACGCCATGAAAAATCAATATCAAAATCAGGTGGATTCTTTCGATATAGATTAATGAATCGTTCAAAATACAAGTCCAGTTCAATTGGATCTACATCCGTAATTCGTAACAAGTAAGCGACAACACTGTTCGCTCCACTTCCTCTCCCGACATAGAAATACCCTTTTGATCGAGCATACTTTACGATGTCCCAATTCATTAAAAAATAGGAGACAAATCCCATTTGCTCAATTGTTTTCAACTCCATATTGATCCGCTGACGAATTACCTCCGTCGCATTAGGGTAACGGTATTCAACACCTTGTTTACACAATTGTTTGAGCAATACGAGATCTTCTTCATCCGATCTTGTGTAATTTTTCTGATTCTGATGTTCTATTCCTTCCGAAAAATCAAATTCTATAGTGCATTCCTCTAATAACCTTTGGGTATTTAGAATGATTTCTGGGTAGTTTTCGTACAACAACAACAGACGGTCCTTAGAAAGCATTCGGTGATGTGATTTTCCTTCTTCTGTTATTGGAAGCTTACTCAAAAGAAGGCTTAAATCCACTGCACGCAACAAACGATGTGCGTTAAAATCTTTCTTATTTCTAAATGTTACCGTTTGTAGAATAACCGATTTACGCGTATCAAAACCTGTTAATCGAACAGAAGGAATATCTTCCGGACGGATACCTACAAACTCATTTTCCTTTAATTCATATTTTCTTTCCTTTTCATATGGATAAACAACCCATGTATTTTTAAGCTCAGGAGCAATGCAAGGCACACGTTTGCCATGATGCAAAACAATGGTTAGATAATTGTTTATCGCTTGAAAACCAATATTGTCTTTTGCAATCAGAACGAACTGTTGCTTGACTCCATTCCTAAAATCAACACCAACAACCGGTATTACATTATGTTTCTTTGCTTCCCGAACAAAACTTAAACATGCCGAAGTACTGTTAATATCTGTGAGTGCAATGGTTTTTATTCCATTTTTTACCGATAATTGCAACAATGTCTTGACATCAAAAGCCCCATATCGCAAACTATAATATGTATGCGTATTTAAATACATTCGTATGTTTAAAAATAACTGAGGCTGAAGAACAAATATAGGTAAAAAAACCAAAAAGATTATATTATAACCATCATTTGATTAGAATATAATCTTTTTGGTTTTTAGGATTCCTAGAATCAAGCATGTTACTTAATAGTACTTTTGTAAGTACACAATCATTTGGCCGTCCAAGGCAACAAGACAAGAAACGAGAATATGAAAAAAATTGGTTTTGTATTATTAACGCTAGTTGCATTATTTGGCATATCTGCCACTACAAGTTCATCATCGAATCATTCGATATCTCTTGATTTATATAATATTCGAAATACAAAGGGGAATATGTATATCTATTTATATAATTACTCCAATCAATATCCATATCATCCATACAAACACTTTAAGATTAGTAAGCAGAACGTAAAAGATGGTCATTTACGATACACCATTTCTTCCTTAAAGAAAGGGCAATATGTAATCACCGCTATTGATGACGAGAATGCTAACAATAATTTGGACCGTGTACTCGGTATTCCAAAAGAAGGCTATGCCTTTTCAAACAACGTAAAAGGTTTTATACTTCCCGCTTATCATCGTCTTCAGTTTCAATTGTCTGAATCAAAAAAACATTTAAGTCTTAAAGTTCAATACGTAAAATGAGAATTATTCTTCTTTCCAGTGCATTCCTAATTTCATTTTTTGGAAGTACGCAGCAATCTTTTGATTTTTTTGAAACCGCAGATGGCTTCTTTAAAAAATACTGTTTAAACGGAAAAGTTGACTACGAAAACATTCAATCTGACACAACACTTCCAACACTGATTAAGCATATTGAATCCGACGCAATTCCAATTGGGGATGAAAAAGCATATTTAATTAATGTTTATAATCTTTTCGTTATTAATCAGGTAGCTAAAAAATATCCGATTGAATCCCCAATGGATGACCCTTCATTTTTCACAAAGAAATACATGATCCTTCATGGAAAAACAGTTTCATTAAATCATCTTGAAAACGAAATACTACGTAAGAAATATTCAGATCCACGTTTGCACTTTGTCCTTGTTTGTGGAGCCATTGGATGTCCACCAATTGTAAATTTTGCTTACAGAACATCCATGCTTGAAAAACAAATGGATATCCAAACAAAAAAAGCGCTCAACAACACTGATTTCCTTTATCAAAAGGCGGATGAAAAAATTATATATCTATCCGAAATCTTCAATTGGTATAAATCAGATTTCGGGAAATCGACGTCTGAAGTAATCAACTACATCAACACCTTTAGAAATAATCCATTTGATGCTACCTATCGAATTAAATACTATCCATACAACTGGACGTTAAACGGATTAAATGTAGCTATTCCTAATTCAACAAATGTTAATCAGCCCCCATCAGAAAATATAAATCTTCAACAATTCACTGCTGGAAGTTTATTAGCAAAAGGAAAGATGGACTTCACACTTTTCAACACTATGTACACAGAGTCTCGTCAAAATTGGTTAGGCGATCGTTTCTCTGGTTATCGAACAACTTTTATAACGCATCAGCTTCAATGGACAATTGGTACCACAAAAAACAAACGTATCAACTTAGGGTTCGATTTAAGCTTTAGATATTCTGGAAACTCATCAGATTCAACAATTGGCGGAATTAAAACTGCTTTAGGGTTCAAAAATACAGATAGTAGTCGTGTAGGTTTAACCTCTGCAGGAATTCGTTTAAAAGTTCAACCGTTCAAAAACGTAAGTGATTTTTCTATTCAAAGTACTTTCCTCATTCCGACCATTAGCCACCCCGAAGGAAAAAGTGCGACTAATGGTGAAAGCGATGGTTTATACTGGGCTGACTGGAATAGATATACATGGTGGAATCAATTGTTCTATACTAAGTCTTTTGGTAATTTTCAATTATTCACTGAGGCCGACCTTCTTTTCCGTTTCCGTTCGAATAAAAGTCAAATTGGAATGTTAGACCTTCCGATAAGTGCTTTTTTAAGTTATTTTCCAACGAAAAAAATTACGGTATATGCAATGACTCAACATGTTCATCGTTTTACAAACGGCATAACTCCAAATGATCCTGTCGTTACAGATTGGGTTATTCCTTCCAGCTACACAGCTTCGGGTCTTGGGTTTAAGTATCAACTATTGAGTAATTTAAACATTGAATTGTTATATACTAACTTCTGGAGATCGAGGAATGCTGGACTTGGAAGCACTTTCAATATAGGACTTAAATTCCTGACCAGGTGAAAACAACTATCTCTTTACTCTTCTTAATTTTCATTGGCTTCCCTGCCTCTACACAGGAAAACATGCCAAATTTTGAAGGAAAAATTAATGATATATCATTTGAGGGATTAACGACAACAAAAGAGAGTTACTTAAAAAAAATTATATCAACGCAAGAAGGAAATGGTTTTGATAGTACAACATTAAAACAAGACCTATTCTTACTACGAAATTTAAACTTATTCTTTTCTGTTAATTTCAAGGTTTCCAACCCAACAAATGATGTTGTCCATATCACCTTTATTATTCGAGAAGCAAGGTATTTATACCCGATCATTTCTGCGTCTGGATTTAAAGATCAACTAAAACTTCAAATTGGTGCAAATCATATTAACTTTTTAGGTAGAGCACAATCCTTCGGGGCATTATATCAATTTTATGATCGACATTCCATTTCAGTATTTCACACTGCAAATCGACATTCCAATAGTAAGACGGGACATTTGTTGGCTATAGCAAAATACTCAACAATAGAACCATTATATGCTCAAGACACCGTTAGTCAATTCAACTTCGACAATTATTCAATTTCAGTTGGGGGACATTACTGGATTAATCAATACTTAAATCTAGGAATAGGAGGTTCTTACATGTACGAAGATTACACACAACGTGATCTCGGATTTATCATAAATAACGGACAAAATAAATTTAACTTTCATAAACATCAATTAAGATCAAGTGTAAATTTTAATGAGGTAGATAATCAATTTGAACGTCTTTCTGGATTTAAATGGCAAGTATATGGTGAATGGATACACACCTATCTACCAAATAAGATGGGAGCTTCACCTAGTCCTCCAGCTTTTATAAAAGCAACATTCGACTATATCTTTTACAAATCAATTAAGAAGAACGGAAACTTTGCGGTAAAATCTCGTTTGGGCATATCAACAAATCATGCCAGTCCTTTTGCTCCTTTTGTTTTAGATGGTTTTCAAAATGTTCGAGGAATTGGTAATCGCGTAGAACGAGGAACAGCAGAATTTATTTTTAATATCGAATACCGTCACACTATACTTCGAAATAAATATACCACAATACAAGCTGCGATCTTTTCTGATTACGGTTCATTACGTTCTCCTGGCTCCAAAATTTCAAAATTATTTCATGAAACCTCTCAAAATCTGTTCACAGGAGGAGGGCTGCGCTTTCATCTCAATGTCTTATATAAAACATCTCTTAGAATTGATTACTCTGCAACCCCATTTGCGCCAAATACTGGAGGATTTACGTTTGGTTTCGGTCAATTTTTTTAATGCTTGTTTCTCCTAAATTAACACTTTAAGAGAATGACATCTTATACTCATGATATTCAGCGAATCATTATAAAAAGTGATCGATTAACGCAATATAGCTTCATATAATTCACACTTATGTAAACTTTTTAATTACATTTGTCTTAACCATTGGATACTTGATCTAATAAAAGAATATAATTCGCCTATTATATGAACAGTATACAAGAAGTCAAAGTATACAGTGGTTAGGTTACAATGAGGGCAAAAACAATTGTTTTTTGCCCTCATTGTTTAACTAAAAGCACTTAGTCATCAAAATAAAGGAAGTAATACGCCTCTACATTATCTAGATAAGCTCCATCAAATCCGGCATTAATGATCTTCTTGATGTACGAATTATCATTTCCATAGATAATATCTTTCCAATCTTGCTTCCAAAACTTCACCCACAACTCGTCTTCATACCCTTCATAAGGCTTCTTTAGAAAATTAGGATTTCCTTTTTTCCAATCATCCTCCCAATAATACCTATAAGACTCCGCAGCACCAATATTTATATACGAAAGGACTATTCTTTTACCTCCATTTGCCTTCGTTTTAAGCTGCTCAATCTCTAATGCAGTAAATGGAGTTTCTTCGAAAAACAAATCAATCAAAACCACGTCAAAATTTGTTGACGCAATGGTATTAATCATATCTAACTTTGATACAAAACTATCCGTGCTAATTAAGTATAAATAATTTTGCGCATCACCTAATGTCAAAATATCGTTCGAATTCTCATTAGAAACTACATTCGGAATCTGCGTATAATTATAATTTGTACTGTTTCGAGGAAAGCAAATAAAGCCTTCATTGAGGTTATTTTGTATCGCTGACGCTACATTTATAGTATCTAAAACAAACTCGGAAACCATAATTTTCTTTGTTTCAGAAAGTGTTCGTAACATTTCTAAACGATAAGAATCAAGTTGAGCTGTTCCATTATAGAACAATTCTTCTATTCCAAACCCATCAACCGAAGACAAGTATGCGGCACTCACTTTTCTTGTAGGGTCACCCCCAACAAATCCCAATTCAGGGCCATTCTGAGGAACAATAATAAATTAAGATGATTCTTGCCTAGCATAACGAGCCAGTTCAATCACAAATTCCTGTATTTTGACCGCTTTACGATCAGACCTTTTTTCTTTTGAACAGCTCGTGAGAACAATACTCCACAATAGCAACAAAACAACATGGCCCTTCATAGTATGAGAATTAGTACATTAACAACGATAATCGAAATGAAAAATTGTCTCTATAAATATACCTTAAAAAGCTCTTAATTTCGTTTTAGAGAAACCAAAATTCACTCCTGCTAAGGCCAATACATTATTGACATTTGTGAAATCTTTTCCAAAAGTTGCGGTCAAATAAAAATTTGAGGAAAGTTGATAACTTCCAATTGCTGCTAGTCTATAATCAGACACCATATCGTTTACAGAATCATGACGATATATATATTCCATCGAAGCACTAAATTTTCCAATATCATAATTCAATCTAGCGCCTACATCGAATAAATCTGAGTTATCCGAGTAATTTCGAAACTGTTCGTTTTTCACATAACGAATTAACAGTGTCGTATAAAAATCATTCCCCCTTGGTCTCCAATTAACTGAGGTCCAAAGTGCCCAACGACTCAACATCAAATCATTAAACGAATTGGTAGCAGAACTCCCCCCCATCGCACCAGCAAAATCAATAGTAAACACAGGCTTCTCTAAAACCCCCATATATGATTTTTGAAGTGCTTTCAATTCATCAAAATTTCCATCTGCCAATAGGTCTACCATCATTCCTTTTAGCGAGTCTAATTTTTTAATTTGAGATGAACTAAACTGTTGATAAGGACGTGTACGAAACCCTCCTGTTACCAAATTAGATGTATCCGTCTTAATACTTGCTGCAGAAAATGAAAAATTATGAATTAACTGTCTATGCTTTTTATACACATCTTCGGATGAAAGCTTTGGGTGATCCATCAACCAAAACGGGGCCACCTCAACAGCTCCTCCTGCGCCCTCCAGCACCCCTAATATTCCAATTCCAAAACCTTGTGGCGTTGTCGGTCGTTCAATAGATGAAGGCGTTTGATCCATTAAAATAAATCCAGGCGAACTTGGTGTTTCCAGATTCTGAAATGCTAAATCATTTGTAATCTGCCCAATTGAAAAATTAGAAAACCCAAATAAAAAAATCAATGCTCCAATAACCTTGAATAAGTATGTTCCAATAAAAGAAGCTACACCATCCTCAGGCGCATCACCACTGTCAATTTTAGTATATATAACCTTATTATTTTCATTATAAAACGTAGTAGTAATTACACATTTTGATGTAAAATGATTTACATCCATAACATTTGTCACTAAATCAATCGATTTTCCTTTAAGGCTTTCAATACTCCCTATATGCGTCGACTGTGAGAGGTCTCCTTTTGCTAAGACTTTAGTTTCATTGGTGATTTTTGATCCTCCAATTTGAGCATTTCCGATTACAATAGACACATAAACTTCGTCGGCATTATTCCATTCACCGATCTCTCTTGGAGAAGGCGTCAGTTTGTATTTGTTGACATCCATAAAAGCAGTTTTATTAAGTTGATCTAAAAGTACATGAATCAACGTAAAACTCTTTCGGTATAAATACCTTAATTTATGTAAAGCGTATTTTTTTCTATCATTACCCTTTTACCCTTCAATTGTATATCATTTTCAATCTTATACCAATATTTGAAATAAATCAGGGTTATTATTAAGGTATTCACCAAAGAATTTTTTCGCCTTCATTTTTTCCATGAGTGTTTCAATATCTTTTGGATCAAATAACTCTAGACCAACTACTGCTGGACCAGAATTTCGATTATGTTTTTTTGAATACTCAAAATGTGTAATATCGTCGTTAGGGCCTAAAATATCAGATAAGAACTCCCTTAACGCACCCGCTCTTTGCGGAAATCTAATAATGAAATAATGTTTATGGCCAGAATGAAGTAAGGCGCGTTCTTTTATTTCTTCCGTTCGCGTGATATCGTTGTTAGAACCGCTAATCAAACAGACCACATTTTTACCTTTAATTTCCTCTTGATATTGTTCTAATACAGCAGTGGTTAGTGCGCCTGCTGGCTCCACTACGATAGCATTTTTATTATATAAATCCAATATGGTTTGACATACTTTTCCCTCATGCACAGTAACCATTTCATCAAGATTTTCTTTACAAATCTCAAAGTTTAAATCACCAACCTTTTGCACAGAAGCCCCATCCACAAACTTATTGATGTCTTCGATTTTAGTATTTACTCCATTTTTTATAGAGGTAGACATAGAAGGAGCCCCTTGAGGCTCCACACCAATCACCTTCGTACTTGCCGATAACTCTTTAAATATACTTGAGATTCCCGCAGACACCCCTCCTCCTCCAACAGGCAAAAACAAATAATCAATAGGCGCTTTAGATTCTTCTAATATTTCCAGAGCAATGGTAGCCTGTCCCTCTATTACTTTTATATCATTAAATGGGTGTACAAATGACATGTTATGATTATTACAATATGCAATCGCGCTCTGAGAAGCGTCATCAAAAGTATCCCCTGTTAAAACAACATCCACATAATCGCCACCAAACATTTTTACTTGTTCAATTTTTTGATTTGGAGTAGGTGCAGGCATAAAAATAACTCCCTTTATCTTCTTTACAAAACAAGAGTACGCTACACCTTGAGCATGATTGCCGGCACTAGCACACACAACACCTTGTTTTAATTCAACAGCTGTTAAAGACGCAATTTTATTATATGCTCCCCTTATTTTATAAGATCTAACCTCTTGTAAATCTTCTCTTTTAAAAATAACGTTAGCGCCGTATTTTTCCGATAAGTATTGATTCTTTTGTAGCGGTGTTTTTAAAACAACATCCCTCAAAAGAGATGCTGTTTTTTCCACTTCACTTAAATTAACATATTTGATTAATGTGGACATTAGTTTAACTTTTGCATAGCAGTCATTGAAGCTCTAAGTTTGGCACCAACAATTTCTATCGGGTGATTTCTCAACGCTTGATTTACCGCTATTAATTTTTGATTATCGACATAATTTTCTTCTGCGTACGGTTTTCCAATTAGACTTGTATCCACATTTTTCATGAATTCCGTCAATAACGGTTTACAAGCATGATCAAACAAATAACAACCGTACTCAGCAGTATCAGAAATAATTCTATTCATTTCATATAACTTTTTACGTGCAATTGTATTGGCAATTAACGGTGTTTCATGCAACGATTCATAATATGCCGACTCAGCCTTTATACCCGCATTAGTCATTGTTTCGTATGCTAACTCAACTCCTGCTTTGGTAAAAGCAGCTAACAACGTTCCATGATCAAAAAATTCCTGCTCATTAATTGGTTTGTCCGTAATTTTCGTTTGCTCAAATGCTGTTTCACCCGTAGCCTTTCTCCAGTTTAACAAATCCTTATCATTATTCCTCCAATCTTCCATCATTCCTGCAGAAAATTCACCTGACATAATATCATCCATATGCTTGGTAAATAATGGCGTCATAATAGTCTTTAACTCTTCCGATAATTCATGCGCTTTAATTTTGGCTGGGTTGGATAGTCTATCCATCATATTTGTTAACCCACCATGTTTCAATGCTTCGGTTAACGTTTCCCAACCATACTGAATTAACTTAGCAGCATAGCCCTCATCTATGCCTTCTTGAACCATCTTGTCAAAGCATAAAATAGATCCCGTTTGTAAGACTCCGCATAAAATCGTTTGCTCGCCCATTAAGTCTGATTTCACCTCCGCTACAAATGATGAATTAAGAACCCCTGCTTTGTCTCCTCCAGTAGCAACTGCATAAGCTTTAGCTAATTCCAATCCTTCATTCCTAGGATCATTTTCAGGATGAACAGCTATCAAAGTAGGTACACCAAAACCTCTTTTAAACTCCTCTCGAACCTCAGAACCAGGTGATTTAGGCGCCATCATTATTACGGTTAAGTCTTCTCTAATTGTCATCCCCTCTTCAACAATATTAAACCCATGAGAGTAAGATAAAGCCGCTCCTTTTTTCATTAGAGGCATTACGCTATTTACAACTGATGTATGCTGTTTGTCTGGTGTTAAATTAATTACTAAATCAGCACTCGGAATCATTTCTTCATAAGTACCCACATTAAAGTTATTCTCTGTTGCATTTTTAAATGACTGTCTTTGTTCTTTAATAGCACCTTCTCTAAGAGTGTAAGACACATCTAAACCAGAATCTCTCATGTTCAAACCTTGATTCAAACCTTGAGCTCCACACCCAATAATTACAATCTTTTTATCATTCAACGCTTTTGTTCCGTTTTGGAATTCAGACGCATCCATAAAGTCACATTTACCTAATTGTGTTAATTGGTTTCTAAGTGATAAGGTGTTAAAATAATTTTTCATTTTGTTCTATTCTTTATTGCTTAATTAATTGAATTATGGGTAAGTTTTGAAACTACCAAGTCTTGAAGTAACATGTCAGACTCTGAGTGGTAGTATGCTTTTAACACATCCACCTGCTTCTCTAACTGTTTTGTAATTTTTACAATTTGCGACTCAGAGGTATGGATCACTATCTTAAATTTTGAAATCCCTTCCACTTCACTTTTCTCCACCTTCAAACTTTCTATATTTATTTTTCGCCTCGTAAATATGATGGAAACCCTAACGAGCATACCCGGCATATTCTCCGTAAAAACGGATATTTTAAATCTTTTATCATTCATTTCACTCTATTTTAACCTCACATCAGATACCGCCGATCCTGTTGGTATCATCGGAAATACATTATTTTCTTTACCAACCATAACCTCTAAAAAATATGACCCTTCATGAGATAACATTTCTGTAATTGCTCTTTTTAACTCCTCTCTTTTCTCAACTTTTTTGGTCGTAATACCATACCCCTTAACTATAGTCTGAAAGTCTGGATTAACCATATGAGTAGAAGCATATCTCTTATCAAAAAATAGCTCTTGCCACTGTCTTACCATTCCTAAAAACTCGTTGTTTAAAACCACCATCTTCACCGGCGTTTTACATTGAAGTATAGTTCCCAATTCTTGAATTGTCATTTGAAAACCACCATCTCCCATTATAGCGATAACCTGAGTGTTTGGCATCCCCATTTTGGCACCAATTGCAGCTGGCAAACAAAACCCCATAGTTCCAAGTCCTCCAGAAGTAATCATAGATCTTGTTTCTTTAAATTTGGCATACCTACAAGCCATCATTTGATGCTGTCCAACATCAGTTACGATAATATTATTCTTGTCAGACAACTCATTTATTTGATGGATCACCTCCCCCATACTCATTATTTCAGTGGATGGAGATAACTCTTCATTAATGACCTCTTTGTATTCTTCTTGTTCTAATACTCTAAACTGATTAAGCCAAGCCTCGTGTTTTCTAGTTTTAACTAATTCAGTTAAGTGCATTAAACTCTCTTTTGCATCTGCGATTATCGCAACGTCCGCTTTAACATTTTTATCTATCTCCGCAGGATCGATATCTAAGTGTATAACCTTTGCCTGCTTTGCATATTTAGTCAAATCTCCAGTTACTCGATCGTCGAATCGCATACCTACAGCGATCAATACATCACACTCATTTGTCAATTTATTTGGCGCATAGTTACCATGCATCCCCAACATTCCAACATGTAAATAGTGGTCAGATTCCAAAGCTGATAATCCAAGAATAGTGCATGCAGATGGTATTCCTGCTTTCTCAATAAAAGCTTTAAACTCCTTTTCAGCTTCAGACAAAATCACGCCTTGACCAAATAAAACAAATGGTTTTTTTGCTTGATCAATTAACTGAGAAGCAACTTTTACCTTATCTCGATCAAGTTCTGGCTTAGGCAAATAACTTCTCATTCCTATAAACGGCTTGTACTCAAAATTAACTTCACCAAATTGAGCATCCTTAGTAATATCGATCAATACAGGACCTGGTTTCCCAGTTTTCGCAATGTAAAATGCTTTGGCTATAGCCATTGGAATTTCCTCGGCATTTGTAACCTGAAAATTCCATTTCGTTACCGGCATTGAAATATCAATGACATCTGTTTCTTGAAAAGCATCTGTACCTAACAAATGACTTGCTACTTGCCCTGTAATACAAACTAATGGCGTAGAGTCTATTTGAGCATCTGCTATGCCAGTAATCAAATTTGTAGCTCCTGGGCCTGAAGTGGCAATACATACACCAACTTTACCTGTTGCTCTCGCATACCCCTGTGCGGCATGCACTGCACCTTGCTCATGTCTAGTTAAAACATGTTTAATTTGATCTTCAAAATCATAAAGTGCATCATAAACCGGCATTATAGCCCCCCCCGGGTACCCAAACATTAAGTCAGCACCTTCTTCAATTAATGACTGAACAACTGCCTCTGCTCCTATCATCAACTTTTTTTCCGTTTTGATTTTATTTTTTATTTCAAGCGTTTCCATGTCTAATGGATTTTAGTTTTAATCATTAAAATTCGTCAGTAACACAACCTTCTGAGGCACATGATACAGTCCTAGCATACTTGTAAAGCACGCCTTTCTTATGTTTTAAATGAGGTTGGCTCCAACGAGATTTCCTTAAAATCAACTCCTCTTTTGTAACATCAAAATCTATGGTGTTATTTATAGCATCAATAGTAATCCTGTCACCATCTTTTACAAAAGCAATTGGTCCGCCAACTTGGGCCTCTGGAGAAATATGACCAACAACAAACCCATGTGTTCCACCTGAAAACCTTCCATCAGTGATTAAGGCAACATCATTGCCTAATCCCGCCCCGATAATTGCCGCTGTAGGCTTAAGCATTTCAGGCATTCCCGGTCCTCCTTTTGGACCTTCATACCTAATTACTACCACATCTCCCTTTTCTACTTTCCCATCTCTAATGCCATCATTAGCAGCATATTCAGATTCAAACACCTTCGCTGTACCTGTAAAACGGAGGCCTTCTTTACCCGTAATTTTTGCTACAGCACCTTTAGGAGATAAATTTCCTTTAAGGATTCTTAAGTGACCTGTTTTCTTTATTGGGTTTTCAAGCGTTTTGATAACTTGCTGACCTGTCAACAGGTCAGGTACAGTTTCCAAATTTTCAGCTAACGTATTCCCCGTTACAGTTAAACAATCTCCATGTAAAAGACCATTTTTCAATAGGTACTTTAATACCGCCGGCACACCTCCAACTTCATGCACATCCTCCATAAGAAACTGTCCACTTGGCTTGAGGTCGGCCAGAAATGGAGTTGTATCAGCAATTCTTTGAAAATCTGATAATGTAAATTCAACCCCCGCTGTTTTTGCTATTGCCAAAAAGTGAAGCACAGCATTTGTCGAGCCACCCAAAACAGTTACTAATCTTATCGCATTTTCTAGTGCCTTTTTAGTAACTATATCTTTCGGTTTCAAATCCTTTTCAAGTAAAACTCTAACTGTTTCCCCCGCTTTCACACTCTCGCTTTTCTTCTTTTCACCTAATGCTGGGTTCGAAGAATTATAAGGTAGTGACATCCCCAATGCTTCAATAGCTGACGCCATAGTATTGGCAGTATACATACCTCCACAAGCTCCTGCTCCTGGACAAGCTTTTTCTATTATACTCTCGTATTCTTCTGTATCCATCTTACCCGCTACTTTTTGTCCCCAAGCTTCAAAAGCAGATACTATATCTAACTTCTTATCCTTATGACAACCTGAAGCTATGGTACCACCATAAACAAGAATACCCGGCCTGTTTGTTCTCAACATTGCCATCAATGCTCCAGGCATATTTTTATCACATCCAACAACTGTAACCAAAGCATCATAAGACATTCCTTCAACGACTGTTTCCATTGAATCCGCTATTACATCTCTCGATGGTAATGAGTATCTCATCCCAGGAGTTCCCATAGAAATACCATCACTTACACCAATCGTATTGTAAATCAAACCAACTGTACTTACATTTTTCGTTCCCCGCTTAACTTCAAGTGCCAAGTCATTTAAATGCATATTACAAGGGTTACCTTCATATCCAGTACTCGCAATACCAACAAATGGCTTACTAAAGTCTTCCTTAGTCAAACCAATAGCATGAAGCATTGCTTTAGCTGCTGGTTGTGTGTCATCTTGCGTAACACGCTTACTGTATTTATTCAATTCCATTTTTCTTTTATTTCGAGTTCAAATATCTGCGTCCATTATCATCTGAAGAAATTATAAATTATCAGATCAGGAATGTCCAACCTGTTCAACAACATCATAAACAACTGAAAAACAGGAGGTTTGACCTCCTCCTTTTTCATACTTCCAAGCATTAAACCAATTCAAAAAGCTTATACTCCTTTTCCCTTACTCGATTCATGTACGCATTTGAAAGAGTGTACCCCATGGTATCTTCCCATTTTAAGTTGAACCTTTTATTATCAAGGCTTTCTATGCCAGCAACTTCAGCCGCTGTTCCTGTAAAAAATGCACCATCCGCCTCATACACATCTTTAGGCGTAAAGTATTTCTCTTCAACTGTGAAATCAAGCTCCTTAGCTAGATCTAGAATAGTTTGTCGTGTGATGCCAGCAAGAATATTTCCCAATGGAGCAGTAAATAATTTACCCCCTTTTTCATAAAAGAAATTGGCTCCAGGACCTTCTGCTATATAGCCATTCATATCCAGTAATAATGCCTCATCAAACCCTTTTTGTTTTGCTTCCGTAGTTGCTAATATTGAATTCGTATAATGGCCTGTGACTTTCGCTTCAACAAAACAAGATTTTGGATTTGGCCTCTGAAATGAAGAAGTCATTAGCCTTAACCCAGTATTACCCAAATACCTTCCCCATTCCCATGCGCACAACATTACATGAACCTTATTTGTTGGTTGTAACTGCATGTTTTCCCCTAGATAAACCAATGGGCGGATGTATGCATCCTCTAAACCATTCTTTTCAAGTAACTGGTATGTTAACCGAATTAACTCTTCGACTGAATAAGGGAGCTTAATGTGCATTTTTTCAGCTGAATAATGTAATCTTTCATAATGTTCCTTAGCCTTAAACACATTAGCACCATTTTCTGTTTTATAAGATCTAATGCCTTCAAACACACCTGCTCCATAGTGAAGTGTTTGACTATAAAGATCAGCTGAACTATCTTTCGCTTTAACCCAATTTCCATCTAAAAATATCAGGGTATCATTGTTGTAATACATAACTTTTTCTGTGTTTGTTAATTTTTAATTCAAAAAAAAGCCCTTCTCAGTAGTGAGAAGGGCTCTAATATTTTTCAATACAATTCCGTTCTCACCCATGAGGTAAAATAATAATGACTACAATGACAATGACAGTTGTTAACATGTTCATTATACTATTACTATCGAATTGTTTCTTTTTCATTTTTAATTGTCTTAATTACCGTTTCTTATCTCAAATAAAACTTATTCCAAAAAAAAAGCCATCCTCATGGATGGCTCAAGTTTATATTTTTAGTTGTACCATCTTATTAGCTGTGATTGACAATCACGACTTCAATAATTGATGGTAAAATATTTGTGTTCTTCATTACAGCGGCAAAGTTATCATATCTTTTTATTAATTTCCAAATAAAGCGCAAACTTTTTGAGAATAATCTTTTGTACCCATCTCAAATTCAATAAAATATAACAAGAAAAGAACCTTTAAACTCAGATATACATAGCAAAACTTGTTAACAACATTAAATCAATGAGCTAAATTGGAATTTTAGAAACTGTGTTGAGGTGTAAAACTACCTATCATCACGAAATAAACTGCTTTTCAAAAAATTTAATACCGTAATTCTCAAATAGAAGCCTTAATTGATCCTTTTATAAATTGTCGTTGGGTTTAACGGGCAAATGAAATAATTTCAATTTATTAAAATCAAAAAAAGGCTTTCAACGAAATCGTTGAAAGCCTTTTTCTCACTGTGTGCTCCCACATGGGCTCGAACCATGGACCCCTTGATTATGAGTCAAGTGCTCTAACCAGCTGAGCTATAGGAGCATTTCACTTACAATAGTCTGGTTTTTCTATTGACGCGTTGGCAAAGATAGCATTCAAAGATAAAATTTCAATATTCTGAGCACTTTTATATTCACAAAACAAACTTTTGTATCGCAATCCCCACTGATACAGCGAGTAATATAAAGCTAAAAATTTTCCTTAAAATTTTTCCTGAAAAGAATTTCTGCAAGTAATTCCCAATAAAAACACCTGAAATGGTAGCGATCGTGAGAAACAATAATAATTGCCAGTCAAAACCACTCTCCCAAATTTTCTCATTTGATATATCTCCAATTAAAGCGATTGCAGACTGAACAGAAATAATAAACATGGATGTACCAATTGCAGTGCGAATAGCTAACCCTAAACGTAATAAAATAGGCACAATAATAAAGCCCCCACCTGCTCCAATTAACCCACTTAGAATACCTGTCAAAATCCCGAAGAGTATAATATTAATAATTGAAGCATTTCCATTAGTTGAATCTCGTTCTTTACTAAGCAGTGTTTTAATTGCAGTATAAACCATTACCGAAACTAAAATGAATGAAATCAAATTTTCTGTAGAAACAATAAAACCATTGATTACAAATTGATCTCCAAGCGATGGGATCATCCATTGACGAATAGAAAATGCGGTAAACATACTTGGAATCAAAAAAATGATTCCATGTTTCCAATCTACTTGCTTAGAACGAACTCTTTGAATAGTTCCTACTCCTGATGCAATAGAAACCACAAAAAGTGAATAAGTTGTAGCAACCACCATTGAAGCACCAAAAAGATAGTGAACAAGCGGCACTGTTAGGATCGAGCCTCCTCCTCCAACCAATCCAAGAATGGTTCCTATAATAAGCGAAATAAAAAGTCCGATCCAAAGCATTGCGCAAAACTAACGGCTCACTTCTAGTATAGAAGAATTATCAACATCGATCTTACCGCGTAAAACCAACATAGTTAGAATCCCAAAGAGTACTGTAGCAAAAATCAAATGGCTCGTCTGCACTAAACCTGGCATATCTGCATATGCTAAAAGAACCCCAGACAACAACTCCAAAGCAAGCGTTACATACAAGAACCTCAAACACTTATACTTCAACCCCCTCTCGTTTTTCCATGCAATAACCGTGAGTAAAACAAGAACTAGCCAAGAAAAACTTCTATGGATATAAAATTGCATTCCTAAATGATCAGTCCATTGATCTCTTCCATACCCTCGTTTGGTCAAAACATCAATCGCCTCACGAACTTGCGTTCCCAAAAACATTTGGTAAATCGTAATTACAAAACAAACCCATAAAAGATAATACATCCATTTCGGCGTTGAAATTTTCAACTTCTGCGAAGGACTAATCATTCGAATAACATATAACTGAATAGCTATAATGACCAGCGCAAGAAACATATGAACGGTAATTGTCCAAGGGACTAAATTCGATGCTACTACAATAGAACCAAACCAACCTTGAACTCCCATTAAAACAAGGTTCAAAAAGGTGATAAGAATAAGCTTCCTTTTTCTATACTTCAAAAGTATCCAGAAAAATGCAATGAGCATAGCATTGCCTGCCAAGAAGCCAAAAAGTCGATTCACATACTCCGTCCATGTTTTTCGAGCATTAAAATCTTCTTCCTTCAATAGATTCGGATCTGATTCCAGTTTTTTCGCAGTATTTTCAAATCCTAGGCTTCGTAAAAACTTAGAAAACTTAACAATCTTCTTTTCTCTTTTTTCTGAATATACATCCTTATAATTATCAGGAAGACTCGCTTCTTCCGTTGGGGGGATCCAATTACCAAAACACTTTGGCCAATCAGGACACCCCATTCCACTTCCTGTAATTCGGACAAAACTCCCTGCAACAACTACTAAATAAATGAGCACAAGTGATATCCAGTTTAATCGAACAAAAGCTTTGGAAAATTTCATATCACAAATGTAATCATTCGTACTTTAGACCTGTAAAATTGTCTTGGATAATCACCCAAAAAGAAGATTAGGAATACTATTCAATTGTTACTTTGGTTTAAAATAAACAAAGGAATAACTATTAGCAACAACAACTATGCAATCAACTAGATATCAGGACTTAGAAGGCATTAACAGATAAACAGCCAAAAGACACCTTAAAAAAAGAGAAATAATAACATTAATCAGATCGTAAAAAGCCAACTATTAAATATATCAAACGTCTAATAGATGCGTTTTACTTTTCAAGCATTGCGTAAAAAACATTTTTTTGGAATAACTTTTGTAAGTACTTTTCTCGTTTAAAGATTAACATTGAAACTAATTACCATAATATATATTCTCCTGTTTGCTTTACCAGCAAGCGCTTCTCATATCGTGGGAGGAGATATTTACTATGATTATCTAGGAAACAATTCATATAAATTTTACATATCAATTTATCGAGACTGTAATTCCACAGGAGCACAATTTGACAATCCATTAAACCTAACTATATATAGCGGAAACGGTTTATTTGTGCAAAATGTTGAAGTTCCTTTTCCTGGAAGTGACCTTGTCCCTGTTGTATTTAATAATCCATGCGTAACACCTCCAACAAATATTTGTACTGAAAATGCGATTTATACAACAATTGTTGTATTACCTCCCACCGCTTCTGGATACACCATATCTTATCAACGCTGTTGCAGAGGGCCAAACATTACAAACATCATGAACCCTGGAGACACTGGCTTTACGCTTTCATGTCAAATTCCAGGAACGGCAAATTCAAATTATATTAATAGCAGTCCTCGATTCAATAATTATCCTCCACTATTACTATGTAACAATGAGGATTTAATTTTTGACCATAGCGCAACTGATCCAGACGGAGACCTACTACAATACCAACTAGTAACTCCAAATTCAGGAGCTTCAGGACTCAACCCACAACCAACAACAGCACCACCTCCACCATATGCACCAATATTCTGGGTTGGAGGCCACACCGCAGCACAACCTCTTGGCCCAGGGTCTACAATTAACATAGATCCAAATACAGGACTATTGACTGCGAGCCCTAATTTATTAGGATTATATGTTGTCGGAATTCGCGTTTCAGAATTTCGGAATGGAGTTGAAATTAATTCAATAACCCGTGATTTTCTTTTCAGAGTTTTCAACTGTAACCTACAACTAGAGAGCATATTGCCAAATCAAGAAGATTTGCCAGACTTCGTTTCTTATTGCCAAGGCTTAACAGTTAATTTTGTAAACAACTCCTATGGAGGCACAAATTACGAATGGGATTTTGGCGTACCAGGAACAAATACAGATGTAAGTACAGCTTTCGAACCATCGTTCACCTATCCGACAGATGGTTTTTATCAAGCAATGCTCGTCGTAAACCCTGGATGGCCTTGTACGGACACTGCATACATGGATATAAATGTAAACAACGAAATCATTGTTGACTTTACTTCTCAAGACTCATTATGTATCTTCGGTAACAATTTCAATTTTGTAGCAAATAGTAACGGTCCCGCAGGCTCCAACTATTCTTGGGACTTTGGACCCAATGCAAACATATCCACAGCAACAGGTCAAACTGTAAACAATGTCCAATTTGACGCCACAGGAAACATACCTGTCACTGTATTTGTCGAGAACAATTTATGCGTAGCTGATTATACAGGCTCTGTTTATATTTTTCCAGAACCTACAGCTGAAATGGTACTATCTCCCACTATCGAATGTGATGGCCTCACTGTCGATTTTGGTAACAACTCCTCTAATTCTAACTTTTTTGCATGGGATTTTGGAGTACCGGGAACAGTAACTGATGTAAGTACAGCTGCCACACCAATATTTACCTACAATACTCCTGGAACATATACCATTACACTTATATCAGGCTCATCACCTTTATGTGCAGACACGGTAATGGAAACCGTCTCTGTAAATGATCCAATACTAATCGATTTCACATCAGAAGACTCCCTTTGTATTACTGATAACAGTTTCAATTTTGATGGTACAGTTAGCGGTCCTCCCGAGACTGTTTACACATGGGATTTTGGCTCCAATGCCTCCATTAGCTCCTCAAATGACATAGATGTTTCAAATGTTGTTTTCTCACAAACAGGAAGTATTCCAATCTCACTCATTGGAGCCCATAACGACTGTATAGATACGGTGATTCATGATATCTATATTTTTCAAGCCCCAACAATTGATTTCTACCTAAAACCAGGATTACAATGTGCCCCTTTTAACGCTGAGTTTATTAACCTGTCTACAGCAGAAACTCCAATCACCTACCTATGGGACTTTGGTGATGGTTTTGGGTCAAATGATCAACATCCCACTCATTTATATCCGATCGTTGGTAACTACCACGTAACATTAACTATATCTACAGATCATGGATGTATTGACACACTCACTCTATTGAAACCTGATTTAGTGACTGTTCGTCCAAACCCTACTGCCGGTTTCAACCTAAGTACTGACTTCACCGATATTTGCAATTCTTCCATTGAATTTTTTGATGAGTCAATAGGTGCAAATGAATGGTTTTATTGGTTCGATGACTCTTCTTTTATCAGTAATGAACAGTCTCCAACACATACATACATTTCAGATGGAACACATTATCCAATGCAGATTGTAACAAATCAATATGGATGTAAAGACACGACATATTCATCTTTATACATTGAACCATTCACAATATATGCTCCAAACACCTTCACACCTGACGGTAACGAGTTCAATAATGATTTCTTACCTATTATTTACCTCCCGCTTGAAAGTTATAAAATGCAAATATTTGATCGTTGGGGAGAACTTGTTTTTGAAACAGTTGACATAAATGAGGCTTGGGACGGAACCTCTATAAATGGACAAATGGCTCAAGACGGTACTTACATATGGAAACTTACTTTTGTTTCTTGTGAACCCATTAACCCGGAAATCATAGAAACAGGCCATGTAACTCTACTGAGATAAATCAAAGAACTAAGGAAAAGGCTACTTTCGGAACAATATTTTTCTTCCAATCAGAATCTGCATAACTTCCATATCGATAAAAGCCACCAACTCCTAGTGACATAAAATTCATCGTCCAAACACCCCCAAATACAACTCCTGCTTCTGTATAGCCATTATCCATTGTTTCGAATTGAATCGAATGATTTTCTCTCCCCTCAAAATTCCCAAAACCGATAGCGTGATGCAAACTAAGTGAAGGCTCATTCCAGCTAGCTTTTGTACGTATCGGCTTAAAGTCTAATCGCATAAATAAACTAGCACTTTCCGTCGTATAAAAGCTTGAGTTTACCATCGTTTCAAAACTATTTCTAACACTAACACCCCATGCTTCTCCCGTTCCATTTCCATTAAATGCCAAAAACAATGGAACTTCCCCTATCAATTTCGAAGCAGAAAGCTTCCAATGAAACTTCCCAAGCGATCGTAAGCTAATACTTTGACTTATATCTAAATTCATACGATAGTAATCGTAATCACCTTTTAACACATCGTTCCATCCCTTTATAGCTTTAATAAAAATAGTGGGATGCTTTTTCCCTTGAGAAACCTTATTATCCCCAAGCAACATAAATCGCTCTCCAATGCTCCAATTAAATTCAACTCCCGTCTCAAACAAGCGATATCCTTCAGCCCCCACAGACACATTCGAATTTGGTTTAAAAACATATTCATCCAAAGAGCGAATATGTTGATAACTCCCAATTAGTTTCACATTAATATTCGCCTTTATATCACTAGAAAAAGAAGCAGAAAAAAGTTGCTGTTCTTCTTTCTGCGAAACAAAGAAATCACGCAATAAATTAGGATTATCTAAGCCACGTACATTTCCATCCAAATATCGACCTCCACGCTCAACAACATCTTCTTGACATTGAAAATTGAGTTTCATTCCTCTTCTTCGATTCAAGTGAATTGTAGAATAGCCACCATATTTCCACGACTTATCCCTTGTAGCCCAGGCAAAATATCCACCAACCTGAAAAGACCTCCATAAACGATCAGAAGTTTCCAATCCAACACCGAATCTAAATCCTTCAAACTCGTTGTAATCAATCAATCGCTCCAAATCCAAATCAAGCTTCTTTACTGGTAATTTCCCATTCATCAAGCCTGTCAATATTCCAAAACGCTTTTCAAATTGGTGTTCCTCTGACAGACTATCAATTGTCACATAAGTCTGCCTTTCTTTATTCGTTATAGAATCCCTTCTTATCTCATTCCAATCCGCAGAATCTAATTCATTTGCTCCCTCAGCTGTTGACAAAGAAATATTATCATTGAAGGACCTCTTAATCTCCGGATTCAATTGAATACTATCTATGTATGTTTGACCTCTTCCAAACAAGTAACTTTCTTTAACCTGCGAAATTACCTCTAGTGAGGTCATGTCAATCTCAGTTATCAATTTTGTAGGAAACCATTTTTTCCCGTCAATAAAATCATATTCCTGAACAATCTTTACTCGGGTTCCCGAAGAATCTTGATACGGCTCAGCGATTACTTTTTCAATCGCGTACCCATTCGTATTAATAAACAAATGTCCCGTCATCCCATCAAACTTCTTTCCTAACCGAGGTCGATAAAAGATAGTAAACGTTGTGTCAGCTCCAACTACCGTTGTATCTTTCATAATGAAAAGATATCTCTTAGTTCCTCCTCTTGCGATCGGATTAATATAATTATTACCTAACAAATCAAATTGATTATCATAAAAACTAAACGATTGCATACCACTTGCGAATGTCGATAATCTAGGATCAGAAAACCCTGAAACTTTATACGCGGTAATTTCCTCTTTATCACGATAAGGAGGAACAAAGGTTCGTTTCGAAGTACTCTCCATTACCATCAAATGCTGAGAATCAAAAAAAGTACGAAGCTTTACTAAATCAGTATCTTTAGTATTCTCAGGAATTGATTCAATTGCCTCATTATTAACATCGAAAACAAATTTGCTATATGCTCTATAAGTAAATGCATCCTTCGTTAAAGGATGATTCTTCTTTCGATTATTAATCACATGTCTCATTATTCTATGCGCCGGGTTCTCCTTCGCCTTCACCGTAACTTCTTGAATTTTTTGCACCTCCAAGTTCGGCATCATCCAAAAGGATTGATTCACCACATCTAAAAGAAAAATTGTAGTATCAAGATAACCAGTGTACTGCAATCGAACTGAAGTTACTTGATCATCCAACTTAACATCACCATCGATACCAGAAAGAAAAGGAGAACCATTATTTGGAAAAACTTTCACAAATGGTAAAGATTCAGTTGTTATAACATCTTTTACAAAGAATACCTGTTGTCCTAAACTAAAAAACGACCATAAACAGATAATCATCACTGATAATAACTTTCTCATAGCGCGAACATACCTAAAGGAAATAAATCCTCACAAAATTTCACATAAAATAACATCCATCAATTAAATATTATTGAACCATATGACCAAATTGACAGTACTACTATTATTAATAGTATAATTTCCCGATCCGAAGATATTCGGTACTTTTAAGGCATCAAGCGCTTCAAAGATCATATAGCTATTGCTCAACACCTATCTGTCTATCGGATTTGGAACCTATTCTTACTTTCCTTTAGCTATTATTGGTCTCGATTTCGGAAAAAATCAAAGCATCGAGGACTTCCTTTTTCTCTAAGCATAGAACCTACTACGGCATGTAATTTAGGATGCCCTGAATGTCCAAGCGGACTAAAGCAATTTACCCGTCCAACAGGAAAACTATCACTTGAACTTCATGAACAAATGCTTGATCAAGTAAAGAATTCTGTTTTTTACATCAACTATTACTTTCAAGGAGAACCTTTCCTAAACCCCAATTTCTTGACACTAATTGCCGCAGCAAAAAAACGTAAAATATATACTGCAACGTCAACAAACGCACATTTCATTGACAACAAAAAAGCGGAGCAAATTGTAGATTCAGGCTTAGACAGACTCATTATCTCCATAGACGGTTTAACACAAAAAACCTATGAGAATTATCGCATAAATGGAAAATTGGAAAAAGTTATTTCCGGCACAGAAGCTCTATTAAAGGCTAAGAAAAAACTAAACTCCACAACACCTCATCTAATTTTTCAGTTTCTTGCTGTTAAACCAAATGAACATGAGATTCCAGCGATTTTTGAACTTGGAAAAAAAATGAAAATTGACGAAGTCCGCATCAAAACCGCTCAACTATATGACTACCAAAAAGGTAATCCATTAATCCCTGACAATGAAGACTATTCGAGATACAAACTTCGATCTGACGGGACTTATTCGCTAAAATATCATTTAGGAAATCATTGTTGGCGTATGTGGTCCTCTAGCGTATTCACCTGGGACGGAAAAGTTGTTCCTTGCTGTTTTGATAAAGATGCTCAACACATCCTTGGAGATTTGACGACCAACTCATTTGAATCAATTTGGAAGCACTCCAAATATCAATCTTTTAGAAGTGCCATTCTAACAAATAGGGGGCAAATCGAAATTTGTAAAAACTGCTCCGAAGGAGCGAAAGTTTGGGTCTAACACATGAATCAGAAATAGGCTAACTTAAACAACCTACGCTATCAAATATTCATCCGTAAGTGCAATTTGATAATTAATAGGCTTATTTTATTCATTTATAATAGACTATTAATTATTTTTACCGTTCTGTTAAATAGATTTAATCCACGTTAAACAACCAAGCAAAGCTAACACCTCGTATGAGATTTTTATTACCATTCTTAGTCCTTACCTCTTTTCCCCTTTTCAGTCAAAACTTAGACATTCAAAAATGGCAACTACATCACCCGGATGTTGTATTTGTGGAACAAGAGATTTTTTCAAACTTTACTGATAAACAAGTAGAGCAATTAGGAGATAAAGTCATTGTTTATAATTCGACTATTTCAATGATTGACATATCACTCTATGAATCAGCATCTAAATCAAGCTATTTAGAGAATACAAACACACTTATTGAACCAAGTGCATCTACAGAAGTAAAAACATGGTTAGCACATAACGGCGATGTAAAAATTATCACTCGTAGCTACTACAACTCCCTTTCACAAGAACGAAAAGATGCATATAATAATGTAAATGCTCTGATTCTCATTGGCGAAACTCTTACAATTGGAGATATAAAATCGTACAATCCTTAAGACACTGCTAATCAAATTATCAAAATCTATATTTAACATCTTTCACTCAACACAACTAAGACACTACTAATCAGATTATCAAAATCTGTATTTAACATCTTTCACTCAACACAACTAAGACACTACTAATCAGATTATCAAAATCTGTATTTAACATCTTTCATTCAACACAACCATGAATAAATTATATATACTATTTATATGTCTTTTTGCATACACTCAATCCTTTACCCAAAGTAATGGATGCGGTAGTACTCCACAAAACTTATCCGTAAATTCAGCGTGTATTGTTGAAGGATTCACAAATAACGAAAATGGGACGAGTCAAACTGTAAACGCAAGCTGTGCTGCAGGTTATGGTACAGCATACGAAGATGTTTGGTACTCAGTAACAGGAACTGGAAATACGGTAACAATAACCTTGGATGCATCAAATCAAGATGCGGTATTGGCTGCATTTACTTCGTGTGGTGCTGGAGAAATTGTTTGTCTTCAAATTGATGCAGGATTCACGGGATCAATTAGCTTTGGCACAACCTTAGCCACAACATATTTCATACAAATCCAACGTCGTTCAGGTGGAACCAACTCAGACATGTCCGGAAACATTTGTGCTTCCGACCCTTTACTTTCCGGAAGTGGGGCGCCAGCAAATGATGAACCATGCAGTGCAACAACGCTTACCGTTGGATCTGCATGCACATTCACAACTGGGACTAATGTAAACGCAACAACCTCTGCTGGAGTACCCGCTCCTGGCTGTGCTAGCCACACTGGTGGTGATGTGTGGTACGAATTTACAGTTCCTGCTTCAGGAAATGTTGAAATGCAAATAGGAGCAACTCTTGGTGGAATTAGTGATGGAGGAATGGCTGTATACTCTGGAACATGCTCTTCTCTTACACTTATTGAGTGTAATGATGATGACGGAGCCGGACTCTTACCGTTAATATCATTAACAGGCCAAACTCCTGGCGCAACACTATTCATTATGTTCTGGGCATTTGGAAACTCTGAAATTGGCATCTTTGATATTTGTGTTTCTGAACCAGCAGGACCACCCCTTAATATTGCCTGCGACGTTCCTGACCCAATTTGTTCAGGAACTCCCATTACATTTACAGCACAATCAAATGGCACAACAGCAAGCACTGTTAATCCAGGAAATAATTATGATTGCCTTTCAACAACCCCGAATCCATCTTGGTATTATCTAGAAATTGACACTGGAGGTGATATTGCTATTGATATTACTGCCGGTCAAGATATCGACTTTGCTCTATGGGGACCATATGCAAATATACCCGCTGCAGTTGCCGCGTGTAATGCATATCCTACACCAATTGATTGTAGCTATTCTACAGCATCCACAGAACAAGCAAACGTTACAGGAGTAGTACCTGGTGAAGTATATGTGTTACTCGTTACCAACTATGCGGCGGTAACACAAACCATATCATTAAACGAAGCCGGATCAAATACAGCAACCACTGACTGTTCAATCCTTTCAGTCACTTTTGGAACATTAGAAGGAAAAAGAACGTCAGAAAATGTATTAGTAGAATGGTCCACTGTCACAGAAGACAACAATAATTACTTCGTAGTAGAACGCTCTTATGATGGTGGAACCTGGTCTGCAATTGACGTTGTAAATGGTGCGGGAAATAGCACAAATGAACTTTTTTATTCGTCAATCGATCGAAATGCCCAAAATGGAATAGTCTACTACAGAATAAAGCAATTTGATTTTGACGGATCAATAAAAACATCTGATATCATTACAGTTACAGATCCATTAAATGCTGACATTCATTTGTTCCCCAACCCAGCTAAAGAAAAAATGCACATTTCTGTATCAGACTTTTTTACAGATGTCCAAATAACAGACATCCGCGGAAACATTGTTTTAGAAAACAACTATTCATGGATCAAGCAAACAACTTTAGATGTATCCACACTGTCAAACGGTCTCTACTATGTGAATATCATAATGGATAGTGGAGTTCAAACTGAACGTGTAGTTATTCAACGATAGATCAACCAATACAATAATTACCTAAAAAAGCTCGTCTAATTAGACGAGCTTTTTTTATGTCGAAATAATTTAAAAAAGGAACAGCTTATTTTAAATAATAAACAAAAAAAACCTACCTCAACTAAGAAGTAGGTTTAAATATATTTCAAAACAACGTTTATTCTTCGTTGTCTTCTAAAATTCTTTTTGGACGCATTTTTTCAAAAATTCCCAAGGTAACCCAGTAAGGAACTGCAAATCCTAAAAGGAAAGTTAGCAACCAGAATGCCAATCCACCAAGGAAAAGGAATAATACTATACCGAAAACGCTCATCTCTTGTTATTTTTGTGTTTGCTTTACAACGGTAAAAGTAATAAATAATTCAAATAAATAAACACACGGTTATGGAATATCGTATTGAAAAAGATACTATCGGAGAGGTTAAGGTTCCTGCAGACAAATATTGGGGTCCTCAAACGGAACGATCTAGAAACAATTTTAAGATTGGACCGGCTGCCTCAATGCCTATAGAAATAGTACATGCTTTTGCTTACTTAAAGAAAGCTGCGGCACATGCAAATTGTGAACTAGGAGTTTTACCTAAAGAAAAACGAGATTGGATTTCAAAAGCAGCAGATGAAATTATCGCAGGTGAATTAGACGATCAGTTTCCATTAGTTATTTGGCAAACGGGTTCAGGAACCCAAAGCAACATGAACGTAAACGAAGTAATCGCTAATAGGGCACACGTACTTCAAGGCAACAACATTGGAGAAGGAGAAAAGACAATTCTTGCAAATGATGATGTAAACAAATCGCAGTCGAGTAACGATACATTTCCAACAGGGATGCATATTGCTTGCTATAAAATGATCATCGAAAGAACAATTCCTGGAATTGAACAACTTCGTGATACATTAGAAGCAAAATCAAAAGCATTCACTGATGTCGTAAAAATTGGTCGTACACATTTAATGGACGCTACTCCGTTAACGTTAGGACAAGAATTTTCTGGTTACGTTTCTCAATTGAATCATGGTTTAAAAGCCTTAAGAAACACAATGGCTCACCTATCTGAATTAGCCCTTGGAGGAACCGCAGTTGGAACAGGGTTAAACACTCCAAAAGGTTACGATGTATTGGTAGCTAAAAAAATTGCTGAGTTTACAGGACTCCCATTTATAACTGCTGAGAATAAATTTGAAGCTTTAGCTGCTCACGATGCCATTGTAGAAACCCATGGAGCATTGAAACAAATTGCTGTTTCTTTAAACAAAATAGCAAACGATATTCGAATGATGGCTTCAGGACCACGTTCTGGTATTGGAGAAATTACAATTCCAGCAAATGAGCCTGGATCGTCAATTATGCCTGGAAAAGTAAATCCTACTCAAGCAGAAGCTATCACGATGGTCTGTGCACAGGTAATGGGAAATGATGTAGCTGTTTCCGTTGGAGGAACACAAGGTCATTACGAACTCAACGTATTCAAGCCAATGATGGCTGCCAACTTACTACAAAGTGCAGAATTAATTGGAGATGCTTGTAGATCATTTGATGTTAATTGTGCTCAAGGAATCGAACCGAACCAGACACGTATAGATGAATTATTGAACAATTCTTTAATGCTAGTAACTGCCCTAAACACAAAAATCGGTTACTATAAAGCGGCAGAAATTGCAAATACAGCTCATGAAAATGGTACAACACTGAAAGAAGAGGCTATTCGCTTAGGATATGTACCCGCAGAAGAGTATGACAACTGGGTTGATCCTAAAAATATGATCGGATCTCTATAATTTTTTTGAGAAAATTATAAGAATATCAAAATTAAATTAATACATTCGGTCTGTCTAAGGACAAATACAATGTACAGAAACAATTTTACATATTATTTCTTTTTTGGAGTTTCAAGCCACTGGAACCTATTAAGGATATGATATAACCCTATACAATCTTTAGTTAGCCCCAGTGAAAATTCACTGGGGCTTTTTTTATGTTCAAACAATTACAAAATGAGAAAACACAAAATTGCAATCCAAGGAATCGATGAATCATTTCATCATTTAGCAGCTCAAAAAATTTTTGGAGAAGATGTAATCACGGAGCACTGCAGTAGCTTTGAAGACGTATGCATTACAATAACGGAAAACGGAGCAGATTATGGGGTGATGGCTATTGAAAACTTATTAACAGGTTGTATTCTAACTAATTATTACTTAATTGAAAAATACGGACTTAATATAATTGGAGAAACGACAATCCCTATTTCCCTTCATTTGATAGGGTTACCGGGTGCACGTTTAAATGAAATAGAAAAGGTCATATCCCACCCGATAGCATTGGCTCAATGTACAAAAACCATTCGCTCAAATGGTTGGAGTACTGAACAAACAAATGACACTGCAACCTCAGTAAAAGATATTAGTACATCAAAAACCTCTGAAGTCGCTGCGATTGCGAATAGTTCTGCCGCCGAAAAGTACGGAATGGAAATCTTACTCAATGGAATTCAAAACTTTCCTGAGAACAAAACGCGCTTCCTTGTTTTATCTACAAAAAAAGTAGTTAATCCAAAAGCAAATAAAGCTTCTATCTCCTTTCAATTAGAGCATTCAAAAGGAGCATTGGCCAAACTACTCCATCAATTAGCCAACAAAGGTTGTAATGTTTCCAAAATCCAGTCCATTCCCTTACCAAATAATGTAGATCAGTATTCATTTATAATAAATATTGAATGGGAAGAAGATTTGGATCACAACGAACTATTTACAAGTTTATCTCCCCTCGTTAAAACACTAAAAATACTAGGTATATACATTAAAAACACCATGATTTCTTAACTCTAGAAATTCATTCAATAGATTTCAATTATGATCCCAAAAAACAAATGCATCATTGCCGGTCCTTGTAGCGCAGAAAGCCGAGAACAAGTTGTTTCAACTGCAAAATCTCTTGCCAAAATTGACTCTTCCATTATCTATCGTGCAGGAATATGGAAACCTAGAACTAGCCCAGGCTCATTCGAAGGAATTGGGCACAAAGGACTATCCTGGTTAAAAGAAGTAAAAGAAACCACAGGCTTAAAAACGGCTACTGAAGTTGCCACACCTAAACACATTGAAGCATGTCTCGAAAACGACATTGATGTTCTTTGGATAGGGGCTCGTACAACCGTAAATCCTTTTGCGATACAAGAGCTTGCAGAAGCATTAAGGGGAACAAATAAAGAAATACTCATTAAAAACCCTATCCATCTGGACATCAAATTATGGGTTGGTGCTTTCGAACGAATGGAACGATGCTCTGTAAAAAACACAAAAGCAATACACAGAGGTTTTTCTGATGGTTCATCTGGAATCTATAGAAATAGCCCACATTGGGAACAATTAAAAACTTTCAACAATTTAATTCCAGAAAAAGACATCATTTGCGATCCAAGTCACATTTCTGGTAACGCATTACTTGTGCCTTCTATTGCAGAAAAAGCCAGTAAACTTAATCTCAATGGACTTATGATTGAAACACATCATGATCCATCTAACGCGCTCTCAGATGCAAAACAACAGATAAAACCAGAACAACTGGAATTACTTCTTAATTACTTATATGAAATACCATCGGAATTAAAAATGCTTCGATCAGAAATTGACCAAACTGACGAACATTTAATCGAATTACTTGCCAGAAGAATGGATATTTCAAAAAAAATAGCTGAAGTAAAACACTCAAACAAATTAGAAATTCATCAACCAAATAGATGGAAATCACTTCAACAACGCAACAAGGACATTGCAAACAATAATCAACTGGATCCAGCTTTCATTCATACACTTTATGAAATCATCCATGAGGCATCCATTAGCACACAAAAATCAATATAAATGAAAGAAAGAGAATCTTAAACGATTCTCTTTCTAATTATAAACATTAATCGAGTCGAAAACGAATAGGGATATTCACTTTAGATCTGCAGCAAATAAGACCACCTTGCTTAGCAGGCGTCCAATTAGGCATTGCCAAAATCACACGTTTTGCCTCTTTATTTAGTTCATTCGAGATTCCTCGAAGAAGTTTTATTTTCGAAATCGCACCATCCTTCTCAATAACAAATGAATAGTAAAAAAAACCCTGAACTCCAGCTCTCTTTGCAAGAATTGGATATTCAATTGTATTTTTGATAAACTCAAGTCTACTGTTTTGTCGTTAATTATAATTCAGATACTGATAATGAATCATAATCAACTTCCAGCCCATTTGTATCTTTCGTTAATTTATTGATTTCACCTATTGGATTCACTCTTTCTATTTCAGGAGTAAAACCATTATTACAACTCAAAATCACAACACCAGGATCAGCAATATTGCTAGTATTCGATGTAATTTGACTATTCTGAGAGACAGGATCCTCACTCCCTATTGCGGGAATCGCATTTCGCACCAGAGGCTTCTCAACATCATCTTTGGATATTACAGATGCCTTTTCATACAACCGTACCTCTTTATCCATTCGAGTCTCATAAGTACATGCAGCCAAAGTAAAAGAGCTAGCAACCAGTAATCCAATATTAAAAAAACAAACCTCTTCCGTTTGAGGTTCAACCCATTGTTTTTCTTTGCGATCACAATAATAGTTTAAAAAAAATTCGAATAAAGCGGCTATCATTTAGGATAACCGCTTTTTTGCTACCGAATCGGAATTAGTTCTGAAGAATAAAATTAATCGGTAGCACAACTTTCGTTCTTACCACACCATAAGCATCTTCTCCCGGTTTCCACAACGGAAACGATCGAACAATTCGTTTCGCTTCGCGATCAAGCGATTTACACACCCCCTGTCCTTTCACAACTGTAACACCTGTTACCGAACCATCCTTCTCAACAATAAATGAAACATACACTCTTCCTTGGTCCCCCAATTCTCTTGCATCATCAGGATAACTCATAACATCAACAATGTGATTTTGCATTGCAACATTCCCTCCAATAAATGAAGCATCAATCTCTGGTATTTCAACCACCGGGCTAGGACCAATTTTCGCTTTTACCTTTGGTATAAAAAATCCATTTCCAGGAGCTTGAATTCCACCAACCCCGGACTCTGGTATCTTTGAAGAATTACTTGTCGCCGATGTTTGTTCATTAACTGCATTCTCACTTCCGACCTGTTGTTGATTTTGTTCTTCTTGTTGTTCAGGCTTTGTTTGTTCCACAACTTTCTCCTCCTCTTTTGGCTTATCATAATCAACGAGGTATTCCACCTTCGATGAAGAAACACCATGATCCATAGCAATCCTTTCTATAGGAGTTTCATAGGTAAATGCTGCCAATACAAACGAACTAACGGCTAGTAGTCCAATGTTAAAAAAGAGAATTCTCTTCCGCTCGAGGTTCAACCTCGGATTTTTCTTTGCGATCATAATTAAAATTATTTATGTGTTAGTGCCTTTAATAATTCAAATCACATGCCAAAAAGACAAGAACCTGAAAAGCAAGCAATTAACACCTGTGTACATGTTAAAAATCTGTTAACAACAATACAATTCCTAACATCAAAACCTTCGTTATTATTCAATTTTTTCTTAAAAAGATAATGTTTCAATAACCATAACTTCACCAAGCTTCACCTTAGATCACATACAAAGTCTTACATTCGTAATAATGGCAAAGCAAAAAAAGCACACATTGACCTTTGAACAGATGTTTAACTTCGATATGATCGGAGTCTGTTCTCACCATAGTGATTATCGCCTGGCCTGGAGTATTAATCAACAATTAGAAATTCAATTAGCCAAGTGTGATGAAGATTACTTTGTCACCAATCGAAAAGGCGAGGTTATTTCTCAGCATTCAATGTATGAGTACCAAGATTTGGAAAATCGAATGGATTATTTCATGGTGAAAAACAAACAACAAGGAAAATTTCTTGTTCCTGAAAAGCCAACTATGGATTATTTTATTTTTCTATGTGATAATTGTGCTATTGATATTAACGAACTAATTAAGAATTTAAGAGCTGTACCAAGTGTTCTAGGAGTATATAAATTTGATCCAGAAGAAATTGCATCAGCTGAGAACTTAGTATTTAACTAAAATGAAAAAAACGAAAATAGTAGCAACAATGGGACCTGCATCTAGCGGGAAGAAAGTATTACGTGAAATGCTTAACCAAGGTGTAAATGTTTGTCGATTAAATTTCTCTCATGGATCTCATGAAGTCCATAAGGAAACGATTACAACAATCCGAGAATTAAATCAAGAACTCGGTTACAACGTAGCCATTCTTGCCGATCTTCAAGGTCCAAAAATTCGAACGGGAGAAATGACCGATGACGGTATCGACTTAGTAGACGGAAATAGCGTAACTATCACTACGGATAAGACTCTTGGAACTTCAGATCAATTTTCTATTAATTATCAAGAATTACCTAGAGACGTTCAAGCAGGTGAACATATCTTATTAGATGATGGAAAATTAATGCTTGAAGTAATTGCTACAAATGGAAAAAATAAAATTGAAGCAAAAATAATCCATGGAGGCAAATTATCTTCAAGAAAGGGAGTTAACTTACCTAACACAAAAATATCTATGCCTTGCTTAACTGACAAAGACAAGGTAGATTTAGATTTTGCTCTTGAACAGAATGTAGATTGGATTGGACTTTCTTTTGTTCGTTCATCTCAAGATATTATCGAATTAAAAGGGATTATCGCTAGACAAAAAAGGAAAGCTAAAGTCATTGCGAAAATTGAAAAACCCGAAGCTCTTGAAGACATTGATCAAATTGTAAAAAATAGTGATGCATTGATGGTTGCCCGCGGAGACTTGGGAGTAGAAATTCCATATCAAAATGTGCCATTGATTCAAAAAATGCTTATCAAAAAATCTCGATCGCACGCAAAACCAGTAATTGTAGCTACACAAATGATGGAAAGCATGATTACAAATTCTTCACCAACACGTGCTGAAGTAAATGATGTCGCGAATGCAGTATTGGATGGCGCTGATGCTGTTATGCTCTCAGGAGAAACCTCTGTAGGTAAATTTCCTATCGAGGTAATCAAAACCATGGCAAACATCGTTACAGAAATGGAAACACACGATGACCTTTATTACAAAGAAGAACTTCCCGAGAAAAACCAAAGTAGGTTTATAACTGACAGTATTTGCTTCAATGCTTGTCGACTTTCGAACCGTGTGGATGCAAAAGCAATATTAACAATGTCATTTTCAGGATATACCGCATACAAAATTGCATCCTTGCGTCCTAAATCAAAAATTTTCATTTTCACTAGTAACCGACAGATTTTAACTCAACTCAACTTAATCTGGGGAGTTCGTGGTTTTTACTATGACAAAACTGTAAGTACCGATCATACCATAGCAGATATCAAACATATTTTGAAGAAAGAAGGAATCCTAAACACCAATGATTTAGTTATTAATGTAGCCTCTATGCCGATTCAAGAGCATGGAAAATCTAATATGTTGAAACTTAGTAACGTGGAATAAAGCCCTCTTTGTTTTGAATCGCTGGAATCTTGTGCTACTTTTGTTACATAATCCATCTCTATGAAATTATTTAATTACATATGGGTTGTTGCCTCTTTATTTTCTACAGCAACCTTCGGACAAGTCCAATGCGCCGTTGACATTACAATTGATGAAGGTACTTCAATCACTATGTGTGCTAATGCACTGCAAACTATCTCAGGAGCCGCTGGGTTCAATGCATATGCATGGACAGGGCCTGAAACTGTTGTTGGTCAAACAATAACACCAAACTTTTCCGGACAATATATTTTGGCTGCAACAGATGCAGTGGGCTGTATTTCTAAAGATACAATTGATGTAATTATCAATGGTACTTCTTTTGGAATCAGTGCCTCAAGTAACTCTATTTGCACAGGAGGTAGCGTTTCTCTAACTGCTCTTGGCGGTTCCACTTATCTTTGGTCAACTGGCGAAACAAGTAGTACAATAGTCGTAAACCCTGATGCAACTACTGTATACACAGTAACTATAACCAATTCAGGATGTTCAGAAACCTTATCCCATACGGTCACTCCTGCAAATATTCCTGTTTTTGATTTACCAGATACAATTTATATACAATCTGGCGGAACAGCTTTTCTAAATGGACCAAGTGATTTTGAAACATATGTCTGGAGCGATGCAACTAATCTAAACGCACCTTCAGGTCAGTCTGTAATTTTTTCTGGTAGCGAATCAGAAACAATTTTACTTGAAGCAACTCATGCTGATGGCTGTGTGATTAATGACTCCGTTGTTATCATTGTTGTTGATTTGACTATTCCAAATGCATTCTCACCGAACATGGATGGTCGTAATGACACCTTTGAAATTCCTGAATTCACGGATTATACTGGATCACTAACTGTATGGAATCGACGAGGCGATAAAGTTTTAGATGATCGATATTATCACAACGATTGGGACGGAACCTGTAAAACATCACTTTGTTTAGGAGGTTCAGATGTTCCTGAGGGGACGTACTTCTACCTTGTCGATGTTGGAGGAATCAAATTTAAAGGGTACATCACCATAAATCGATAAGCATGAAAAGAGTTCTATATATTTTCGTGAGCATCTTCATTGTGAAAAGTTCCTTTGGACAAAACACGCCACGTTTTGGACAACCTAACTTCGCTCAAGGAATCGTAAACCCAGCAGCTTTAGCAATTGATTCGCGCATTATGGTAGACATGGTTTTCCGTAATCAATGGGCTGGATTTGCAGGTGCGCCTAGTACAGGTGCAGTTAATGCACAATTTGAATTGTATCATGATATGGCAGCCGGGCTTGCTGTTTCCTATGACTTAATCGGTGTTCATCACGAAACACATGTATCTGGACAATATTCTTACCGTGCTTTTCTAGCTAATGGAAACGCCATGATTTTTGGAGCAAGCGTTGGTATTGATCAACGTGTTCATGATTTAGCAAGTGCCCAAACTATTGACGCAAATGATCCAAAATTTGCAACAACGACTTCTAAACTATACTTCAATAGCGGATTTGGAATGTTCTATAATGCACCCAATTTTTACATTGGAGCAAGTATTCCTCAACTCTTTGAAAACCGAAACATAATCGGAATAGACTTTAGGCCTTACCGATGGCACTATAATGTATCCGGGGGACTTTATGCACACGTAAGTGAGCGATATACATTTAATCCGAACTTCCAATTGAATGCCGTATTCAATGCACCAATACAAGCGGACATAGTATTGCGAAACACCTTTTCTAATAGCTGGAGTTTAGTAGTAGGATACCGTACGGAAAATGCTGTTATTTTAGGATTTGACTTTCTAGTTGGAGGTGTTTTCAGAATGGGGTATTCATTCAATTACGGTGTAGACAAATTAGCCACTATAAAAGGAATGTCTAATGAACTTTATGTTGGAATTGGCTTACCTTATCATAACTCAAGAGAAGAATTTGGACAGCGTCGCTATTTGAACAAAAAGGGGAAATTTAGAAGAGACTTCAGAAGAGGATACGATCATCGTAAATGGTATAAGTAAAACGTTTTTTCTACTTTTTCGTTATTTTCTTAAAATCGTATTTAAAAACTCCTCAGACGCAGTATATTTGTACTCTCAAATTTTACGCAAAGAGGATGAACAATTTTTCCAGAAGACACATCGGGCCGAACGCTGCTGAAAAGACAGAAATGTTTGCTAAAATCGGAATTACATCAATTGAAGAATTGGTGGACAAAACAATTCCCGCGCACATTCGATTGAATCGTGATTTAAATATCACCAGTGCAATGAGTGAGCAAGAATATTTGAATCATATTACTAAGCTTGGAGACAAGAATAAATTATTCAAATCATTTATCGGATTAGGGTACAGTGAAACAACTGTTCCATCTGTTATTCTTCGAAATGTACTAGAGAATCCAGGTTGGTACACAGCTTATACTCCCTACCAAGCTGAGATTTCTCAAGGACGTCTTGAAGCCTTGTTAAACTTCCAGACAATGGTTTTGGATTTAACAGGAATGGAATTAGCCAATGCTTCATTATTAGATGAAGGCACAGCTGCTGCCGAAGCTATGATCATGTTCTTCAACTCTCGTTCAAGAGCAGATGTAAAGGCTGGGATTAACAAATGTTTCATTTCTCAAAACTGCTTCCCTCAAACAATTGATGTTGTTCAGGGGAAAGCGGATAATTTAGATATTGAATTAGTAATTGGTGATCCAGAATCATTCGAAGGTGATGAGAAGTTTTTTGGTTCAATCATTCAATATCCTGATGTAAATGGTCAAGTTAAAAACATTGACCGTTTTATTAAGCGTGTTAATGCCAATGGAATCAAAGTAGCTGTTGGAGCAGATATTATGTCTCTTGTTCTTCTTGAATCTCCAGGAAAACTAGGAGCTGATGTTGTTTTTGGAACAACACAACGATTCGGAGTCCCAATGGGATATGGTGGACCTCATGCTGCGTACTTTGCAACAAAAGATACATACAAGAGAAATATTCCAGGGCGAATTATTGGAGTATCAAAAGATGCTGATGATAACGTAGCCTTAAGAATGGCACTTCAAACTAGAGAGCAACACATTAAACGTGGAAAAGCAACCTCTAATATTTGTACTGCTCAAGCTTTATTAGCAGTAATGGCAAGTATGTATGCTGTTTATCATGGACCTGATGGCCTTAAGGCTATTGCAGGAAGAATGCATACTTTGGCACAAATTCTAGACCAAGAGTTACAAAACTTAGGTTA
>JAKVAS010000180.1 GCA_022448165.1 Crocinitomicaceae bacterium
TTCGGGAACCAATACAAGTTTTGGAGAAGTTGCAAATATTATAAAATCAAAATTCCCCAATTATCCAATTAGTACTAAAAGACTTCCAAAATTCATAGCTTGGTTAATGGCACCAAGTGTAGGAATGACTCGAAAAATGGCTAAATTAAACATTGGGTATCCATGGAAGGCAAACAATTCAAAAAGTATCCAAGAACTCGGGATAACCTACCGGCCGCTAAAAGAAACTGTTACGGAATTCTTTAGTCAGTTAATAGAAGCTGGAGTAATTGAGAAAAAATAAAATTTAGGGGAGTCACGCCAATGACTCCCCTTTTATTAATTCATTTACAAAAATGACCTAGAATGATTGAGGACTATTATTTTTTATATTAAATGTATCCGGATTCAATATTTTAAACTCGGTGCGTCTGTTTTTTTGGTGTTCAGATTCAGAACAATTGGAAGAATTCTCACCTTCACAGCCACAATGATTAATAAGTCTATTCTCCCCATATCCTTTATAAGTCACTCTTTCAGGATTGCTAATTCTCTTTTTAATATAGTTTGCAGAATTTCGAGCTCTTCTTTCAGAAAGTAACAAGTTATACCTCTCAGTTTGTCTACAATCAGTATGCGAACCTAACTCAATTCTTAATTCTTTAAAATCATTCATTAACTTCACTATTCGATCGAGCTCTTCTTTGGAGACATCGCGTAACTTTGCACTGTTCAAATCAAAATAGATGGCATTAATTTCACTTTGAGCATTCGCCAGAATCATAGTTCTCTCCATTACAGCTTGTAAACTATAGGTTCCTCCTTGATCAAATACAGTCTTGTATTTAACTATCCTATGGGTAAATCCTTGTTTTCTTAACTCGACAGTATAATCTCCTTTATCACCTATATTCAGATCGTAAAGCCCTTTCAAATATGCCCCTGTCTTCGATGTTACAAACTCATTTCTGTCACCAGTTATATTATCTATTAAAACAACTTTTACTCCATCTAAGAACTCTCCGGTGAAAGCATCTGACACTAAAACATTTAAATTAATCTTTGCAGATTTATGTAATTCGATATGTTCTACGAGGTCATTTCCACCTATCATGTTTTTAGTAGATACAGTCCTTTCATCCTTTCGATAATTACTTTTATCAACAATTATATTGTAATTATTACTAGGTTCTAGATTAAACACATATTCGCCGTTTTCATCCGTCAATACCGAACCTATTGATCTACCATCTGTATCATTTAAGCGAACCATAGAACCAGCTAAAATCTCCCCAGTTTCATAATCTTTGACAGTACCTGCTAATAATATTCCGGATTCAATTTCGTTCAGAACCTGAATTGCGTAAATATCATCACTTCCCATACCTCCTTCTCGATTCGATGAAACATAACCTTTACCATCGCCATTCAAAACTAATGCGAAATCATCGTTTTTTGAATTTACGGGTTCTCCGAGGTTTACTATTTTTCTCATCTTTCCATTCTCTCTCATGATTAACGCGTAAACATCAAGTCCCCCTAAGCCAACATGACCATCTGAGGCAAAGTATAATATTCCATTAGATCCAAACCAAGGAAATAACTCTTGACCAGATGTATTCACCTGACGACCTAAGTTTTCTGGAGTACCAAGCGTTCCATCCTCATTTATTATCGCTTTATAGATATCTGCTCCACCATATCCACCTGGCATATCCGAAGCGAAGTACAGCGTTTTTCCATCTGCAGAAATTGTTGGATGTCCCACAGAATATTCCTTTGAGTTAATATTAAGCTCTCTTACATTCGTGAAGTTTGACTTATCGTCCAGATCTGCTAAGAACAATTTCAAATTTTGAACCCCCTGAACATCCTTTCTTTCTTTACCCTTAGAAACATTATTTCTTGTAAAATATATGCTTTTTCCATTCTGACTTATACACATAGGGCCTTCATGATATTTGGAGTTCGCTGACTTTTTAAGACGGCGAATATCATTTGATGAAATACTACCTGTAGCGTCAACCTCATAATAATCAAGAAAACCTGCTCCCGTCCAAGAGTAAGAACGATTAATAGCCAAACTCTTTCTTCTGTTTGAAAGAAAGTAAAATTTATCCTGAATCAAATAACCTCCAAAATCTCTATGTTCAGTATTTATATCTAGATTGGATACCTCAAAATATACAGGCTGATTACTAATTTGATCAAGATAATCTCGATTTTTCAAGAAAATTTCTCCACGAGAATCAATTTCATTCATTCGAGTGAAACGCTCCATATAATGATCACTTAGTTCATATTTCCCGTTTTCCTTAAGACATTGGGCATATTGATAAACATCAATACTTGTTATATCATCACTTTCAATGATCTTAGAGTAATACCTTTCAGTATTCTCTGCATCTCCAATTTGATAAAAGCAATTGGCAAGCTTACGCTTCATTTGTGTATCATCGAAAGCTGAACCAATTAAATCGACATATATTTCTGAGGCCTCATAAAAGGCTAATCGATTATAAAGACTATTTGCTTCATTTAGGACACCTGTCTGGCTAAAAGCCGATACATAAAAAAAGACTACGCACGTTTGAATTAAAAAATATCTCATCACATCAAAGTTTTAAAAGTATCTTGGAGATCTGATACCCGAGTTATTGTATATAAAATCATAGTTAAGTAGAACCTCAAAACTTCCCCGATTATACGTGGATAATTCTGTTGCAGTATGATCATAGGCTAAACCAGCTTTAAACTGAGAAGTAATTTGAAACTGTACGAATCCACCAAAACTATCTTGCCATCTATGCATTACCCCTAGCCACCATTTATCAGAATAAATGAATGCGGTACTCAGGTCCATTGATAATGGTGCTCCAGCAACGAATTTAAAATGAGTTGTTGGTCTGAATTTCCAACTATGATTCAATTTAACTATAGCCCCACCTAATAAAAAGTAATGCCTCCTTTCCGTAGATAAATTACTTTCTGTATAACTGTTTTTCAGAAGCTTTGGTGAACTAATTCCTAAAAACCAAATAGGGGTATGATAGTAAATGCCAGCACCAAAATTTGGTAGCACACGATTCCTCACGCTATTCATTAGCTCAGGGTCTCCACCATCATGTGTAAATAATCCACTGGTGTTAACACTAATGATGTTCACTCCACCTTTAACTCCAAAAGATAATTTTCGCTTAGAATTTTTAAACTTTAGAGTATAAGATATATCTCCAAATACCATAGTTTGGTTAATTGGGCCAACAACATCATTTATAAATGTTGCACCCGCCCCAAGATTCTTAATCAATGGCAAATGAACACTTAAATTGCTGGATCTTGGTCTTCCATTAAACCCAACCCATTGCTCACGATGAATACCTATCATACTTAAAGCTTCACGCGAGCCGGCATAAGCTGGATTTACGTACAATACATTATCAAAATACTGCGTAAACTGAGGGTCCTGTTGCGCCTTAACGTGAGAGCACGAGAGTAAAAAACAAACTGCTAAAAAATGACTCATCTTTTTCATAATTCCTGGTATTAAATGCGTTTAACATAACCAACTAAACACACAGTTAAAATCTATCTTTTCAAGTATATATATCCTTTTTGCACTTTTGATATATCATTGTTGAGGTCAACCAGATAGTAATATGTTCCTGTTGGTAAATCAGTACCGGATAGATTAATTCCTAAATTTGAAACTCCATTCCAACTATTATCATAATTCACCATTTCGAATACCTTGCTTCCCCACCTATTAAATATTTGCACTTTATTTCCTGGATAATTTTGTATGCCCTCAATTACGAAGAAGTCATTCAAATTATCTCCATTTGGTGTTATGCCCTCTGGAATTTCAACACCACAATTTGTTGTAGCTATAACCAATACCGTAACACTTGTTAAGTTGTATGAACATGGATCAAAAGGATCTGTTCCATCTTCAAATTCATCCGCATTTATTACCCCATCACCATCACAATCCGTAGATGATAAAATTGCTTGAGTAATGCTTTGAACGTTATAGGAACAATCATCTAATGGGTCACTAGAATCTAACACTTCCTGACCGTTTGTAACACCATCACCATCACAATCTGCAATATCCCAAGATGTATTTGGTAACAAGCTTTGATAAGCCAAATCAAATGAACAAGGGTCTTGTCCATCGGTTCCAGAAATATCCTCATCTTCATTGGTTACTCCATCACCGTCACAATCTGAAAGTGATGTAACAACTGACGTTATTGAAAGAGTTAAATATGAACAATCATCCAATGGGCTTGTTCCATCCGTTAATTCTTGCCCATTCGTTACCCCATCTCCGTCACAATCTGTTATATCCCATGAAGGAAGTGGTGCCAAGGTCTGCGAAGTAAATACAAATTCACATGGTTCTTGACCGTCTGTTCCGTCAATGTTTTCTTGTGCGTTCGTTACACCGTCACCATCACAATCCGAAAGCGATGTTACAACTACACTTATCGAAGCAGTTAAATATGAGCAATCATCCAGGGCATCAGTAGCATCGAGGAGTTCCTGGCCGTTAATTACACCATCACCATCACAATCCGCTGCATCCCAAACCATTGATGGTATTAATGTCTGTGAGGTCAACACAAAAACACATGGGTCCTTACCATCTGTTCCATCTAGATTCTCCTGTGCGTTCGTTACACCATCGCCATCACAATCTAAAAGAGACGTAACTACTGAAGTTATAGAAGCAGTCAAATAAGAACAATCATCCAATGGACTTGTACCATCCGTTAACTCTTGCCCATTGGCAACACCATCACCATCACAATCTGCTATATCCCAAGAAGGAAGAGGTGCCAATGTTTGTGAGACCAATATAAATGAACAAGGATCTTGACCATCTGTTCCATCAATATTCTCTTGTGCATTCGTTACCCCATCTCCATCACAATCTGAAAGGGACGTAACAACTGAAATTATAGAAGCAGTCAAGTAAGAACAATCATCCAGCGGACTTGTTCCATCTAAGACTTCCTAACCGTTAGTAACTCCATCGCCATCACAGTCTGCTCCATCCCATACTACTGATGGGACCAATGTTTGTGAAGCCAATATAAATCCACATGGGTCCTGGGCATCCGTTCCATCAATATTCTCTTGT
>JAKVAS010000181.1 GCA_022448165.1 Crocinitomicaceae bacterium
GCAAAATCAGGTTGACTAAAAACCGTGTCAATATAATCTTCATATTCAGTAGCCCCATTTGGACTAATTACGGTACTTCCAAAATGATAGGATAATGTTTTAGGAGTATTATCATGATCATTTGGCTCGAACACCGAATAAGGATTCTGAATAGTTTGGCTTCTTATACCTTCATTCGAATATCCTGTGAGTATTCGCGCTCCTTCTGTCACATCTTGTTCTGTATAACGCGTATAGTCCCCTATTCCAATTTCAGGCCCTTTACCAATTGAATATAACTCCAATAATTCTCTGGAATAGTTCTCGTTCGGGTCGTTTTCTATATTATCTTCTCCATTGAGAAACTCTAACATTGCAGGCTGAATAGTCATCTCTTTAACCAAGGTTTTAAAATTTCCAAGTGAGTGATTTCGAATCAATTCAAAGTACATATATGCTGTACGTGCATCTTTAGGAAATTCTACTGCAAAATGATTATGCCAAAACAAATCCATCTTTTGCGATATACTCGTATTTTCTGACATTGCCATATTAACTTTCCATGCTAATAAAGAACGTTCTCTTGAACTATTTACACTGCCTTTATTCGATGCTGGATAGACAACATCAATCCAAGATGCACCAATCGTTCCTAAAGAATCAACATCTTGATAAACTAAAGGGTAATTTGTCCAGTTTGTAATCGTTAATAATTGATCGACAGTAAGGTTCATACCATCGGCAACCGCATTTTGAATTTGATCTCTAGTTGGTCCAAAAAGCGTTCTTCTCAATAAATGCGAAGCTTCACTTGTCGTCCAAGCCCCTGTATAAGGTGCCATGCTATAGCTCGTAGGCTGTATTTGAGCATATGATGAAAAATTGTAGACAAAAATGAAAGTAAAGTAAAACCAAAAGCGAGACTTCATATCAATAATTTATAGTGTTAACATTCTTAACTATAGTACTCTAATAACGCTCATTCTTTTTCAAAATCAAATTAATATTCATTAAAAAATCAATAGAATATTGAAGCCCCAAATCAGCTGTTTAATATTAAACCTGTCTATATTTTATATAAAACTCTAATTATCAATTGATAATTTAGAATTTATCATTTGTTCAATATTTGTTGTGTGGTCATGAAATTTAAATTCTTCATTCACACCAAACTCATCTTTCTGATACTCAAAAAACGGATAGTACCTAATCGTTTTGATCTCTTTTTCTTCCTCGCTTCCCTCAATAACCTGCTCCTTAGTAACGTCAAAATGAACGCCTTTATACGAATTCCAAACGTGTTGAATTGCCTTTGCACCGTTGTTAACATCGATTAACAATATCACACCTTCAATCATTTTTACAGATTCGTTTTTAACGATAATTTCATGAGAATTACTAATACATTGTTTTTTTTCAATTTTAATTCCTTCTAAATCAATCCCCTCTGGAGTTTTAGAAATTTGCACCTCTTTTTGATCTTCATTCAAAAAATTCCTGTTATGCAGAATAGCCATGATTAATTTGTTTCTCGAAGTATACGAAAATCTATCAAATTTAGCTTTTAATTAAGAATTTGTTTCTTAACTCTATTACTTAGGTTCTCCTCCTATCTGTTGTTGATTTTCGTTACACTTATAGACATCCCAAAATCAATCTATTCAGTTCAGAATTATAGAGCCTGCTTTATCAACAAGAACTGTTTAAATAACTTTAAATAACGCAGAAAGCTTGATAAAAAGATTCTTATCAAGCTTTCCGTTTTCCTCTGAATTTAACTTTTATGATTATAGAGCGAGAAAATAAAGTTATTTACTTAAAGTAATTTTGTTCTGAACTAGTTCATTTTCCATATATATGGACACGAAATAAATACCCTCTGGTAATTCGTTTAAGTTTAGACTATTAACCTCATTCATAATGTTCGTTGTGATAATAGTTTGTCCCAAAGTATTACTGATAGTGCATTTAACATTACTTGATAAATTTGGAATGTGAATAACCAATTTACCAGCAGATGGGTTTGGATATATCATTATTTCTTCGTTATCCACTGAACTTATACTCGCTAAGTCAATGGTTTCGCAGTCAGAAGTGTCTGAACAAACACCATCAGAAATAATTACAGCGTAATCACCTGTTGCTAGTGGAGTGAAAGATTGTTGCGTCTCACCATTAATTGATGAATTGGCTAATCCACAATCGATCCATTGGTAAGAAACATTTGCAGTATTTGCTGTAATTGTATTTCCAATTACGGTAGTCATCGCATCAATAATCGTTATCGTAAGATCAAGTGTAATAATGGAGTCACACCCATCCGTATTTGTTAATGTATCAATGTAAATCCCTGTGTTGGTAAGTGTAACACCATTAAAGTCAAATGAATTACATGCTTGTTCTGTGATATTAATCATGGAGCCATTAATAGTAAGGTCCAAAGTAACAATAGAATCACAACCTGATATATTGGTTAACGTGTCATTGTAAACACCTGAGCTTGTAAGTGTAACACCATTAAAATCAAATGAATCGCATACCTGCTCTGTTAAATTGACAATGGAGCCATTAATGGTAAGATCTAAATTAACAATGGAATCACAACCTGCAGCATTAACTATAGTATCAGCATAGCTTCCAGTGCTTGTAAGGATAGTACCATTAAAATCAAATGAACCACAAGCTTGTTCTGTTATGTTTGTAGTTATCTGCGTACAAGGAACGAATTCAACAACTTCAAAATTGTCTATAAATGCATCGAAATCTTCATTTGAAGTATTAGAAGTCGCATAAAAACCGAACTTGACAATTCCTATATATCCAGTTAAATCAATAATGATATGTTCACCTGCATTTGATGGATAACTAGTTTGATCAAATACCTGAAGTATATTTGTATTAGACCAAGTTGTCCCATTATCAGTAGATATAACAACGACCAATGAGTCATCTTGACCAACAGTTGCAGGTGAAGTATTAGCGTAATCTGTAAAGGCTGCATCAAATTCTAAACGATAATTATTAGTCCCTGTACCTAAATCAATCGAAGGACTAATTAGCCACTCATGTCTATTTGTACCGTAAATATTCATCCTAGCAGAACCAGTAGTTCCAACATTAGTAAAACCATCTGAAGCCCAGTTTGAAATTGTACCTGTAAGCAATGAGTTTGACATTAAAGCACCTTTTGTCTCTGACCAACATGGAGATAGGTAAGTTGCGAAATCCTCTAAGTAATCAGGTAACTCTGTAGCACAAGGTGTAGTTACACTAATTGGTTGCGACCAGACGGATGTATCATTTACACCACAAATCGCTCGTACATAAAATTCATAAGCAGTAGTTGCAGTTAGTCCAGAAATGGTTAGCGGATTATTTGTCGTTATGGATGTTGTTCCTGATCCTAGGGCAAATCCAGTTGTACCATATTCTATCTCCCATTCCGTTGCAGAACCAGTTTCATTCCATTGTAAGTTAACGGTGTTCGAAAGTAAATTGGAGGTGGATAAATTTGTTACCCCTGGACAAGATTGAGTGATGCCTAATAATTCGACATTTGGATAATATTGTTTTAACGTTCCCGTTGGAGGAGATAGTGGATCCGGATTATTGCTGTCATTGTAATAGGATAAACTTAAATTCGTACTGGCTGAAGTACAGTAAAAGTCATCTGAACTAGAGTCGTAACCCGACGTGTTTTCATCAACGGCAATTACCAAATTGTCGGTTCCATTATAGATGAAAGGAGTTGTAAATACAATTTCTACGATACCACCAGAAACAGTTGCTACACCATTAAACGACTCTGTTAACAATGCTATATCTTCCCAATCGGATGAATTAGAAAAGTTACTTTTTGTCGTATGCCCGATGTAAACTGCCCATTCGTTCGAGTTGGAGAGTGTCGTCGAGGGAGTTGCATAGAATTTGATACCAGTAATTGTACCACTAGAATTGATTTCCGAAGCTTTATATATTACCTGGCTATAGGTGTAGCCATAATATGGTTCTACAGGGATTGATTGACCAACTTGATTACCTTGTCCTATTAATACCTGGGCCTTTAAAACAGGCATAATAAAAGAAAGCATTGAGAAAATAAGAAGAGTTTTCTTTAACATAAAATTTATTGTTTGAGTTTTAATTATTACTACAAAAATATCTTATTTAGACTCATTCTAGATACCGTAAATAGGGTATCATATGATAAATACCATGAAAGCGGTAATTGCCTATTAACAGTAGCTATTCGGATACTATCAACGGTGATTTTATCACCTTAAATAGTTCTTTTTATCAAAAGTTACTGATTGACAGAACTTATGACTGGATATTCTCACTGAAAACTTTCAATTATGCTGACAAGGCGATAAATTCTGTAACTTTAATGTAATTCTATGATTATAGACAAAACAACTATTATGAAGCGTTTCTTAAGTTATAGTCTATTGACTTTTATACTTCTGTCATTCAGTTTTTCAAGTAAAAGATCTACAATTTTAGGAACCTATCATCTTGGTGTTAAATATACTCCAAGTTATAACACTTATTTAATCCATCTATTAAGAGGTCACAAATACTCGATGGACCATAAACGTTGGATTTATAGTACAGAGCAAATCACAAAGATTCAGGGAAAATGGGAACAAAAAGGAGATTCTATCATATTAAGACCAGTGACTCAATCTTTTTGGCACTCGAAACACAAGAAAAAAGAATGGAAATTGAAAACTAAAGAAGACTTGAAAGAATCCTGTTTCACCTTAAAGGAAGGCAAGCTCACGGACACTGAAAATAGCCGATTGGTTTATACCAAAGACTAAGTTATATAGTTTGAGAGGCTTTATTTCACACGTTTAATACACTTACCCGATATATTCAGATAACAACGCTCTAAGTACTTTTTGATCCTTTTTTATCTCACGAAGCAATTGTTTTGAGGCGTCCACAGGAAATTTTTCTAAAGGGATTTCAATGAATGCCTTGTCTTTTTTCGTTAAAACGGACTTTTTCCTTTCAAAGTATTTTTTTCTTTGCTCAGAACGAGGTACTCCACTTACTGTAAGCTTTTCTTCTTTCAATTCTTTCTCTCTATTCTTTT
>JAKVAS010000182.1 GCA_022448165.1 Crocinitomicaceae bacterium
GATGCACAGTTATTACAAGGGACAGTAGTAAATGAATCATTTACACACTTATGGTCCTCATTAATGAGCGAAATTGTTTCGTACATCACTAAAACGGAAACGTCTAATAATCAAGAGTTTGTGTCGCGTTTACCAATCATTCAATTAGTAAGAGAACTACAATACAATTTAACTTCATTCTTCACGGGAATGGCACATATCCAAACAACGGAAATGTACAATCACTTACAAGATGCCTTTGAGATTTTAGGATTAGACGGAGTGGTTAATCAAATTGCTGCAGGAAGAAGTAAAAATGTTTGGTCTTCAATTGATGTAATGCATCAAATGAAATACAATTCGTCACCAAATATTACTGCTTATAAAACAGCAGCAGTAGAAGGATATAAGCTATTTAAATTTATTTCTACATTCAACGAATCTACCGTCACTAAAAGAGAATTCACAGATTTCGTGGTCTCTGCTGAGTCAACAATTCTTGCTTTGAGTCAAGACAGTCACAAAGAATCAGGACGGAAAATGGAAACTGCAGGAAGAGATCAATTTGCCTCTGTTGAGGAAGAATTTGAAGATTGGGATAACTAATCCGTTCGCATTTTAAAGGTGAACAAATTCTTAGTACTCAATTAAAATTTAAGATTATGGCAGAAGCATTATCTCAAGAAGAAATAAAAAAGCTCGCGAGGCAGGAAGCGCGAGAGGTTCTTTCTCGAAGCAGCGCATTTCAAACAATGTCGCGATCAGATCAGATGGATACCTATAAAGACATGGTTTTGGCAAATGCCAAAAGACTTTCTGAACAACAATTACTTGGAAAATTAGCGCAAAAGATAAAAGGCGGTGGAAAGGTCGATAAAGCAAGTGACCTTGTTGAAAAAAAACGTCACATGAATGATATCGGTCGTGGTGTTGAAGCGTTTGATGAGTTAACAGACACGGTAGATTTTCCACAATTTGTAAAAGACCTAGTTAGTGGTGTCTTTGATGCAAACATGTCTGTTATGAAACAGCAAACAGACAATTACATCAAGCTGATGAAAGAAGCATCGAAATCAGTTGCTCAATTCATGAAACAAGTTAATGATGAAGACGCATTTGGTGAATTGGTAGATTCAAATGATTCATTTAACATGGAGTTTGGAGATGAAGGAGCAACATTGACGCAAAAAGATGGAACTCCTGTTGATATGGAGGACAATGAAGTGAAGGCTGCGATTATGGATGCTAAACTAAAATTGGCCAAAGAGCACCGTAAATCACTTCAGCAAATGATTAAGATGGGAATCACGCGAATGGTTGTTGATAAGGGAATTATTAAAGCAGGTGTAGCGTTTGATTTTAAATCGAAAACTGATGCAAGCTTCCAAGATAAGGGGATGAACAAAAATTCTAACTCTTCAGGAAGGCATGGAAAAGCTGGGGGAGGACTGATTGGTTCAATATTCGGAGGACCATCTGTTGGCGGAAGTAATTCTTCTCGTTCTACATCAGTAAGTGTCTCTTCCGCAAAAAGTAGCATGAATGATGAACTAGCAGCTAAGTTGACAGGTAATGTTGAGCTACAATTCTCCACGGACTATTTTGAGCTAGACAAGTTTGTTGATTTATATAAGATTGAAAGTGAAACAGAGATTGCTACGACACAAATAAAAGCAGGAGGTACACCACCACCAAATAGAACAGCTTAAAATAGAAAGTAATCCAATGAGTAATTTATGGCATTAGCATTTTTAACATATGAATTCGGGGAAGGTCCCTTTCATTCCTTTCAAGCAGATATTGGTAAAAATCAGTACTTCAGCGTGATGATTGGAGAGTCGGATACCTATCGAAGCTATGGTGTAAACATGCTTGCTAAGAAGTCGTTTGAAAGTCATATTTATGGTCCAATTCCATCGTCTAAATTTGGGCGTGTTCGATTTCGAATTCCCAGTCATTTGATTGACCGTAAAAATCGCTATGTGCAAATTATGAGCTATAAGGATCGAGAAAAAAACAGTATGGCAATCTCGTCAATTGTTCAAACCTTGCCTTCAAGCGCAAACGATAACGGGCCATTACCAACACTTCAATTTTCAATGGAATCTAAACGAATAAATCCAATGATTGTTAGTACTCCTTTTCAATTTCGAGAAGGAAAGCTTTCAGAGCCATTCTTCTTTAAGAAGATTATGGAGTTTTTACCTAAGGTATTACCCGAGGTTTCCAAATTATTTAATAAAGGAGAAAAGTCGAGTAAAGGAACCCCTAAAAAAGCCGGTTTTCCGCAAAAAATACTCGATTTGATGTCCGACCCAAAGAGGCTTCAAGATATTCTTGATTTGTTGTCAGGAGTACGGGAAGTGGGAGAAACCAATGGAGATAATAATGTTGGTAATAATGAAGGGGAACTATCAACTGAGAAAGCTGTTAGTTCTGCATTCATTGATCCAATGACCATTATGACGGTAATTACTGCCGCAACTGATGCGCTCGCTAAACTTGGGGAAATTGGCGCACAAATAAACAAAGACGAATTGGATGCAATTATCAAATTGAATCCAGGAGTGGATGATGAGGATGTGCAAGGATTATTGAATCAAATGAGTATAGGTGGATTGAGTGATGCTTTTATCGATCCAACAATGGTTGTTCAGTTAATCGGAAAAGCTGCTGATGCACTAGAGAAATTAGGAAAGATTGGTGCACAGATCAACAAGGATGAGTTAGATACAATTATCAAGTTAAACCCTGGAGTAGATGACAAGGACGTTCAAGGTTTATTGAACCAAATGGGAATGAAAGGACGTTCTTATCGGAAAATTCAATTTGCAGATAGTGCTATTGTTCGACTCCGCCCCAAAGAGCTTGTTACCCAGAGAGCAGAAAAGGAAAATGTATACATATTTGAAGGAGATCGATCAATTTCCATTCCTCTTGAAATTAGATCCAAACGAGATATTCCGAAAGGGATAGTTCAAGTTTTGATTTACAGAAAGAACTCTGATCAAGTAGTAGCGGAGCACAGAATGCAGCATAACGGCTCGCAACATGGTATTCTTTCTACAACACCAGAATTGCCTTTAGACCAGTCTGATAATTTAGTTCCAGGGGAAGTTTATGATGCATCTATCTCTATCATTTGGCGAGGGAAAAATGAAAAAAAATATGGCCGTTCAATCGAACTACCTATTTCGATCGCCAGGGAATATGATTTTGGACGTTTAGGAAAAGCGTTAGAAACGATCCCGTTGAATGACATTGATTTACATCGCCCGTTTTGGCACAAAGTATGGCAATCTGATTTCGATAAAGAAACAGTTCGATATGAATTTGAATGCAAATATTACTATTCAATTGAAGTAGCTAGAAATGTTAATGCGCAAATGCAAACGGTAGAGTATTTAACTCCAGAACGCCCTCGGAAAATGGCAGGAAAAATGAAATCTGGTCTTATTATGAGTACGGAAGTGTTAAATGATCTATTACCATCAATTAGTGAATATTCATCGTTGTCTAGAGTTCAATTAGAGACATTAGAACAATCGAAATACATTCAAACGCAGCATAAAGCTGCACGAACGAGCATTAATTATCGAGGAAAAGATGGTGAAATGGCGGTGCTATGGGTTTATCCAGAAGTTCAGCTACGAGAAATACACCTAAAGCGAATTGGAAACACGAATGCACATGGAAATGTATTGAGCTTCCAAGAAGAGATAGTACACTTTCCAATAATTCATAACGCTCATTTTATTGGAGCACAATCAAAGAATGAAGGATGAAAAATACACGATTTCCAGATTTAAGTTCTAACCATACGCAACAGTTTTCTGCGGATGATCCACTCATTGAGTTGGATGGAATGAAAGTCGTTTTTGATAAAAAAGTAAAAGCATCACCAGTAGTATTGAACTACAAGAAAAAAAGAAAAGTGATTGAAACAGCACGGTAGTTTATATAATGAAATTGATGAGAAATTAGAACCTTTCTCATTTCTAATGGAGGCACTCTCCGACATTGCACATACGCAAGTTTCAAATCAACATTCTGTATTAGAAGTGGATGAACTGAAATTTGATTTTCCGTATGAAATGGATGTGCTTGTGGATGGAAATTCGCAACTCACATTATCTACGGCTCCCCCTACAGTGCGCATTGAAAGTTCGTTTAAACCGAACATTCAAAACATGAAAATAACTATCGCAAAGGTATCTGACTTGATTGGAGAAGAAGAATAACATATCGTGGCAATTAGAGGACTTTATTGATTCCTTAGTTTTTGAGCTTGATAAAGCTAGAGAAACTCTTTCTGTAAAGGGGGTAAATAACCCGTTGACTTATGCGGTAAAGGATTTATCAATGGATTTGAATGTATTTCCTGAATACAATGGGAATGATGTTCGTTTTGTGACTGCAGGTTCTGGACAAGAAGGCGCTTCTAAGATTAGTTTATCATTGGGATCAATCACAGATCGTCAAATTCGTGAGACGGCTCGTAAACCTATCTCTGAAGATGATGTGACCCTTGATGAGATTAAAGAAATTGACTCAGGTACAAAGCAACAGTTAAATCGTTTGGGAATTCGTTCCGCGGATGATATAAAAAAATATAAGGAGCGAAAGATTAAAGTGCATAAACCAACGGGAGGTAAGGTGGGGGCTCAGCCAATTGATTTTAAAAAATTAGCAGGTTTAATCAATAAGGCTCAGCGAACTAAAAAGCCTCCTAGAGTATTTGCCGCAGAAATGGGAGTAATTCGTGGAAGAAAAATACTGGCAATCAAAGGAGAAAATTTCAGTTTGGAAAACAACGCTAAAATCAAGGCGACCTTAAATACAGAAAATGCAAAAGTATTGGGAGTTACAAAAGATCACATTGTAATCGAACTATCTAGTCAGGATATGAAATCAAGTAACGATCTAAATGTTCAACTTGATGAAAATACGGCGTTTAACCTGCGAATTAATGTAAATAAAGAAAATGAAAGGAAGAATAGTAAGTAAACGACCAGGAACTCGACCGGGAAGAAAAT
>JAKVAS010000183.1 GCA_022448165.1 Crocinitomicaceae bacterium
ATCTGTGATATTTCCGTTTGCGGCAGCGTTTGTTCCATCATTTGCTGTAAACAATAAAGCAAAACTAGAACTGCTTTCATAAGCACCTGCGGCTGAAATTTCTACATCTACTTGATGAGTAGCCGGGATAGAATTTCCTGTTATGGTTTTAGCTTTCAAAAAAGGAGAAGATATAAACTTGGCTGTTCCAATGGATATAACAGAAGTAAAAAACAAAACAGAAAATTGTATTCTCGGATTGAAAAAAGGGAATTACAATATTGTAGTTACGAATGGAAAAGAATCAGTAAAATTTGAACAAAACGTAAAATAACTATTGCCAACAAAAAATATAAGTAATAGCTTCCTAACGTCAGCCACTACTCATAATCAAACCGTTATCCTCAATGAAAAACTTCTTTCAAATATCATTTTTGTTCATGGTGCTACCAATAATGGCTACCAGCCAACAACTTGATTCAATAAATCTACGAGATATTTCAAATTGGAAAATCTTCGATGATTCGGATGAGGTAATGGAACCGAGCGAGGAAACTGGGGGAGTTCAGGCAATCTATGTAGAGAATGATTCTAATTATTGGGTGGCAACAGGTGGATTGGTTCATCAAGTCATTAACGGGAAATGGAATTTTCATGATTTTGATTATCCAGCGACAGATTCTGTTGCTTTTAACGTGATCGATATCTTTAAGTGTCCATTCAATTCACATATTTGGTTCAGTTCCAGATACTATGGTTTCAGAATGTTTAATGGAGAACGCTGGCATACAATCATTAATCCAGGATTACACAACTTTGAGATGGTCGAATTTGTGCGAGAAGATAAATATTCAAATATCTTAGTTAAAGGTTGGCTGAACAGACAGATTTATTATTACATGTTGAATTTAAACACAAATAAAGTTTCCAACTGTACGGATCTATTAAAAGATCAACGGTTTTGCAAAGTAATATTAGATAGCGAGGGGATATTCACAACCGTAAGCAAAAAAAGCATTCTAAAATATGAAGAGGATGAGTGGGTGGAATATTCGCTTCCAGGTGGCCTCACCTTTGAATGGAATACGGTTAGACGTATTGCTTACCACAAAAAGAAACTGTGGATTCTAGAACAACCTTTGTCTATGAACTATACCACTTTGTACGAGATTAAAAAGAAGAAAATAAAGAAATATCAGAATCTTCCCAAGGATCTTCGACATGTCAAAACCTTTGAAGCTGACAATCAAGGCAGACTCTGGTTCGGAACCCTGTATCGTGGATTCTTTGTTTTCGATCAATCTGATTGGGTCAATATCACCGTAGATAATGCAATGGTTGGAGATCAAGGAGACTACACTTTCAAATTGTACGATGGGAAGTGTTGGTTCGGGAGCGCCAAAGGGCTGTATATTTATGATGCAAACAAGTAAGAGCATAACATCAACTAAAAGCCACGGGCTGAACAACCACAATCGAGAAGCCCGCGTCTCATAGTTGAGAACCGTTAGTAGCAATAACCCAGGATGAACCATCGTGGCTATTTATACACAATCAGTATGGTAAAGCAACTATTGGAAAAATATAGTGTAGTAAATATGAAATCCTTTCTCCTGAATTTGGCTATCATCTCGATACTTTGCGGTTGTACAAGTGAAACTGACCATTTTTATTCAATTTCAACCGTGAATAGTGAAGTTATAAAGATAGAAAACGAACGAATTACGCTTGATATTTCTAAAGTCCCAGAAGAAACTACTACAATTACAATTGACTGGAGAAACACCTATGACTCGGATGACCTCAATGAAATAGAAGTAGGTGACTTAATAAACAAAGAAGCCAATACTAATACACTATTGGTATTTCGCCACGGAAAGAAAGTAAATACGATTAAAGGTCATTGATATTGAAACCAGAGGTCTAAAAAACTCTAATTTTACGACTGTAGACAGTCTTAAAATTAAGTCAAGCATTCTTAACCAAAATAAATCCTATACCGATGAAAACTATTATAGTCTTTGTTTTACTAATCTCCTGCTTAGTCGGGTGTCATGATATAACAGAAGCTGAAGCATCAATTGAAGAGAATATTGAAAGAGCTAGATCTGTAGATATTAGTGATGAATTAGATTCATTAATGAACAATAAAGATTCCGACACAAATTATAAATTCACTCCTAACAGATCTGCACAAACTTCAACTGACAACGCATTATGAGAAGTTTTGTTATCCGCCGAAGATGCAGATATAACTGAAAATTAGATGCTACTAACACTTCATGCCGCAAAAGTATTATATTCGAGAGCGCTGAAAACCTTAGCGCAAAACGTTAGCAAACATTGACAATGCTCTTATGACAACAGAACAAATAGCTTGGAGAAAGCAATGGATAGTAAGTTTACAATTTTTAACCAGTCTAAAAGGCAATGATAACCTAACTTTCAATGGTCAGCCGAAAAGCGCCACTATAATTTTGCAATTTATAAATCAATATTATGGAGAACTGAAATCACACCTTCATCAACCGGGAGTTGTTGCAAAATCTGAATTCGAAGCTATTGAATCATTTCATGAGGATTTGGCTAAGTTGATACGATCATACATTGGTGTGGATATAGGCAGACTTGCTAAGAGCGAATTAATATCAAACCACATATGGAGAAGATTATGTGAAATGGGAGAAGCAACTTGGGAAGCGTTTACTGATGCCAACAACCAATGCAAATCTAAACGCATGGACTGGCTTAACAAACTACATGAATTTACCCATGCCGAAGTACAAAAAGGCCTATGGTTTAAGGCAGATTATTCTGATTCAAACAAGTTCATGGAGAATATTCGAATTCACTCAATTCAATTTAAAAAAATGTATGAAGAAGGCATAATCCATCCGCTTGAATTTGATATTGTAAAAGAGACCCATGAAAATTTGAATCGATTCTATGCAAAGCTACTTCAGATAAATCCTAAAGATCTTAATGAGGAGGTTGTACTATCGGATCCAGATTGGGTTGACTTATGCACTAAAGGAAGAGAGCAATGGGATTTCCTAAGCCAATATTTGTCCGACCCAATGGAGAGACTAACTGTAAACTCAATGAATTAAAACGATTTGCTAACAACGGCTAAAAAGCATACGGGTTTATGCTTCGTTTGTTCATTTTTTGTTTGAAAACTATTCCTAACTTTAAAAGAAAATCTTGGTTGAAATTCCGTACATCTTCCTAGCCTTGAACGTTGGGTTTAATTAAATAAGAATGAAATTACTTAGAACGATAGTTGTACTGCATGTCTTTTTTAATTCGATATGTCATTCACAAGAAGAAACTCACATCACTGTGCAAGTTCAATTTCTATCTGAAACAAATACACCAAAAAATCTACCCTTGGTTATTGCAAATGGTAATGATACATTACAGTTAGATAGACGGTACAACAATTATTCTGAATATAATAAAGGACATGTCTTTGAGTATTCAGGAGAATACGACACAGAAAAAAAAGCTTCTTTTGAAATTCATCACCCTGATTTCCCTATATTAAGAGTAGATTCTGTCAATTTATCAACGGATATTCGATTGAACATGCTCAATGAACATGAGGAATTCTATGTTTCCAATGGAATTAAAACTTCACTTAATTTTCAAAGAAAATATACTGTAATAAAATTTGAAGGAGGTAGCAACGTAGATTCTTTACTAAAAACTCTCAATGCAAAATACAATCTGTTAATTGCTGCCGATTTTCGGGATTCCATCAGAATAAAAAAAGCAGACAAGAACCTAACCTATAGTAAAGAAGGCTATGGAGGTATTGAAGATATTTTAATCTATACGTTTTGGCTGAAAAAAGAGGGCGAAACACCATTCCAGAATAGAGATTCTATGTATAACGAAATAAGAAATATTCCTAAAGTTGCTTACATGGGTGTTCCGCAATCTTTCTCAGAGAATCTAACAAATGGTTTTATCATTCATCTTAAAAAAGAGATTGATTATAAAGAAATTGACAAACTGATATCCAAGTATTCTTTAATAAAAGACCAATTCTACGATACCTATTTGAAATACCATTCAAACGAACATCATTTTGTTAGTAATAACTTACTTCCGAATAATCCAATAATGATTGAATTGATGAAAGAAAATATAGTTAAAACTGTTGTAATTAAAGAAATGAGCTACGAAACATACTAATTACTTTACGTAACATGAAAAAAATATTAATCATAATCTTTTTGCTTTATGGAAACTGCTATGCTCAGCCATCATGGGATTTTGACCTGTGGTTTAACCTATTGGATTCTCAAGGTAATAAAATAGACACGACTGAATTTAGTTCTCTAAACGCATATGTTCCTTATGGTTCAAAAATAGTTATTCGATATGATACAATTGCCGAGATGTATAATTTGGCTGGCGAATCGGTAATTCCAACTTCTTATATAGTTCTTGTTACTAAGGAGGATACAACTACTATTGTGTTTAGTACAGATAAGTCTAATCTCTGTCTTGGCAATATTGCTGTGGATGGATATGATTATAATTTTATTTTGGATGATGTAAGTGCAGACAAGTTTAATTGCAAAGAATCATTAAATGGCTATGATAATAGACAAGTATGCAAAGCAATGACTCCTCTCTCCTCATTCAGAATTGCTAAATTGTTAGGACCAACGCATATGGACTTTGAAAACAAATGGAATAGTTGGTCAAAATTGAAATTGGAAGAATAACTAAACCCAACAACATGTAAAACATTAGAATAGAAACCAAATGAAACAGACCCGAAAAGAAACTGCATGGAAAAAAAGCCGAAAATTCGGAGACGTTAAAGGTGGAAGAAAAAGACCAAAACTTGCTGATAACATTTTCAAACGACAACATAACTTTTCGGCACCAAGTTAAAACGAAGAAACACCAATTTTTATAGTGGATAAGTCCTCAAGGGATTTATATTTCCCGGTAACAGTTGACGAAATAAAAGAATTTCTAAATAAACTACCTTCGGAACATACCGAAAAC
>JAKVAS010000184.1 GCA_022448165.1 Crocinitomicaceae bacterium
TGAATCATTCATTTACTCTTGTAAAAATGCCTTTTTTAGTATCTTGTAGACTGAAAAAATGAAAAGAGGCTACTATCTCATATTATTCTTAGGCAGTTTGCTATTCTCAGAACCCACCTTCTCTCAGGATCAGTGGACCCAAAAAGCAAATTTTGGTGGAGCTGGAAGGCACCGTTGTACAGGCTTTTCAATAGGGAACAAAGGATATATTGGGGGTGGTCATATCAACTCAGGCACAAGCACTTATCACGAAGATTATTGGCAATATGATCCAGGCACAGATAGCTGGACTCAAATTGCTGATTTTGGGGGTGGAAAAAGATACCACTCAACAGCATTCACAATTGATGGTTTTGGCTATGTAGGAATGGGCGAAGATGACGAAGACAATTATCACAATGACTTTTACAGATACATTCCGCAATTAAATATTTGGCAAATAATTACACCATACCCCGGAAACCCTAGACGTGGAGCAAGCTCATTTGTAATTGAAGGCCTTGGGTACGTTGGTTGTGGACAATCACATTTCGGATACCAAAATGACTTTTATCGTTACAATCCGGATGAAAATCAATGGTATTTAATCTCTTCTTTTTTGGGTGAAGCTAGAAGTTCGGCTGTAGGCTTTTCGCACAACGGCAAAGGATATATTGGAACTGGTCACATATTTGGAGATGACACCAAGGACTTTTATGAATATGACCCAAACACTGATAATTGGGTTCAAAAAGCGGACGTAGGAATAACTAATAGACAAGATGCGACAGGATTCGTAGTAAACGGCTATGCGTATATAGGGACAGGTAATGACGTTGATGGGAACTTTAATTTCAAAGATTTTTGGAAATATGACTTTGAATTAGATGAATGGACACAACTCAATGATTTTAGTGGAGAAGCAAGGCGATACATGGTGTCATTTGTAATTGGAGAAACTGCTTATGCGGGAACAGGAACTGACGGCACAAACTTGAGAGATTTTTGGTCTTTTGAACCTTATTTAAAGGTAGCTGAAAATGAAATAAATATTACAGTATTTCCGAACCCTTCAACCGACTACCTTTCTATAAAGATAGCTCAGAAAGAATTTGAACTAAAAGTATTTAATCTTCAAGGAAGACTGTTACTTCAAAAAAAATGTTTTGACAATTCGATTATTCGAAAAGAAGAAATAGGTAGTGGAACATTCGTCTACCTCGTTAATTATAATGGCATAAATCATGTTGATAAATTTGAAATTCTGTAATGGGGATTTATGAGAATATAGCGTCCCAAAAAAAACAGTTGGCTATTTTGATAGATCCTGATAAAATTAAGGATGACTTAAGGTTTAAAGACCTACTAAAAAGAATTAACGTTTTAAGACCTGACTATGTCTTTGTTGGTGGTTCGACTGTGGATAAAGAAGATTTTACAAATTGTTGCCAAAAACTGAAGTCCTACTTAGAGATTCCATTAGTTATTTTTCCTGGCGCTCACAACCAAGTGAGTTCTGATGTAGATGGCATATTATTTTTATCACTTTTGTCAGGGAGAAACCCAGACTATCTGATTGGACATCAAGTACAAGCGGCTCCAGTTTTAAAAAAAACTAAACTTGAGATTATGCCAACAGCCTACTTATTGATAGATGGCGGTAAACCTAGTTCGGTATCATACGTCAGTCAAACAACACCAATTCCCAACGATCAGATAACAATTGCCGTTAACACTGCTATGGCAGGAGAGATGATGGGAAATAAATTAGTTTTTATGGATGCAGGAAGTGGTGCATTGGACAAAGTTCCGTCAAAAATGATCTCAGAAGTAAAGAAAAACATCAATGTTCCATTAATTATTGGAGGTGGGGTAAAAACCATTAAAGAGCTAGATGAATGCTATAACTCAGGAGCTAATTTGGTGGTGATTGGAAACAAGATTGAACAAAATGAAGATTTTCTACTAGACCTAGCTAATTATTTTTCTCAAAAAAAGGAATCTATTAGTGCCGAAAATACGTAGACAACGTAAATGAAGAAACTATTATCTATATCCCTGTTTTTTCTAACTTCCCTAAGCTTAGGGCAGCAATTAGAGGCTCCTACCATTTCGGTTAGTTCTGGCTTCTATACTTCAGATGTGAATATAAGCTTTACCCATCCCGAAGCCGGAGTCACATTATTTTACACTACCAACGGAAGTGATCCTACTCCATTTAGCTCAATTTATTCAACTTCTTTTGATGTTGGAAGCAGAATTGGAGAGGCAAATGTCTATTCTGAAATTGCAACTAATCCCTCATACACCTACCCGGTGGGAGACTACACTGAGTCACGAGCAAATAACAGAGGCTGGCTCGCTCCGAATGGTGAAGTATTTAAAGTAAACATTATAAGAGTTAAAGCGTACAAAGCAGGATTTGTGCCCTCTGAAACAGTCACAAAAACAGTAATCGTAGATCCTTCTGGCGCGAGTATTTATGAGATGCCAATTCTTTCTTTTGTGATGGACAGTATTGATTTATTCTCAGCCTCTACTGGTATTTATGTTTACGGAGATGATGCCAATTACACTCAAAAAGGATCAGCTTGGGAACGAATTGCAAAGATGGAATATTTTGACGAAAACGGGCAATTAGCTGTACAACAGAAAGTAAGGGCAAGAATTCATGGTGGAGGAAGTAGACATTCAACGAAAAAAACATTTAGAGTATACGCTGAATATGATACCATCAATAATTTCAAATATGACTTTTTTGATGACTATCAACTAGATAAATTCAAAAGAATTTTGATTAAATCTGGAGGGCATAGACCAGACTGTTTTCCTAGAGATGACCTTGGAAATTTAATCACCAAAGACCTGAACACCGACCAACAGCATTTCAAGCATGTCATTCTATTCTTGAACGGTGAATACTGGGGGATTCATTCTATAAAAGAACGAGTCGACCCTTATTTCTTTCAGAACCAATACGGAATAGATGATAATGATATAACAATTCTTGATCAAGAATATGACAGACAAGGAGGTGGATCTATTCAAGACAGTATTGAAATGGTAAATATTGAAACATACGCTGATACAAACGATATGCAAGACATAGAAGATTATCAATGGATAGCAGACAGAATTGACATGGATAACTACATTGATTACATGGTTTCTGAAATCTTTTTAAGTAATGAAGATTGGGTTTACTCAAATGTGGTTTTATGGAGAAAAACTGGAGATTATGACCCTTCCAAAGGTCCTGGACAAGACGGTAAATTTAGATGGTGCCTTTATGATTTAGATGGTGCCTTTGGAGGCTCTTGCGACAATGCTTACTATACCGTAAACACTTTGAACGCTGCTACGGTGACTTCTGCACTTTATGGTCCATACACCAGATTATTCAGAGGCCTTTTGAAAAACCAAACATTCAGAAATCAATGGATTAATCGTGCTCACGACTTGATGAATTCGCATTTTAAACAAAGTGTTCTGCATGAAAAGATGGATCAAATGTATGATATGTTGACCTCAGAAATGATGGAAAATGTAAATCGTTGGAGGTATCCGTCAGAAGCAAACACTTTAGCTGACCGAGAGCTTGAAACACCAACATTAATCCAATGGGATACTACTTTTTATTATCTCAATAGATTTGCTGATAGACGTCAAAGAAAATTAAGAGAGCATATCATGGCTAAATGGAGTTTTCCTGATACTAGCTGGGTTGAAATTGATGTTAATGATAGTGAAATGGGGGCTGTTCAAATAAACACCATTAGAATTAATGAAAATCTACCAGGCGTTAACGGAACTGTTTACCCTTGGACAGGGATATATATGGATAGTGTAGAAAGTACATTAATTGCTGTGCCTAAACCTGGTTATGAGTTTATAGAATGGCTTGAAACTGGAAATACCAATGACACCATATCATGGATTACCGACGGTGACAGTACGTTTACGGCAATTTTTCAGGCCTCATCTTCTTATTCGCCTATTGTTATCAATGAAGTGATGCCCTCAAACAACTCAAACATAGCAGACAATTTTGGAGACAATGATGATTGGACAGAATTATTCAACCCCAACCCATTCCCCGTTAACATCTCAAATTGTACCCTTACCAGAGATACTATTACTTGGGTTATTCCTGAAGGAACAATTATTAGCGCAAATGATTATTGGGTGGTCTGGAATGATAATGAATTATTTCAAGGTGAAAATCACGTCAATTTTAAATTACCGAACAGCACCAATACTATTTACCTTCATAATGCAGAGGGGGATTTAATGGATTACTTAATTTATCCTGAAACTACGACGGATAACTCTTTTGGACGATACCCAAATGGTTCTGGGACCTTTAACACATTCATCTACCCTACTCCCTATGAAAACAATGATATAGCTGAGATAATTGAAAAACCAGAATCTACATTCATGGTTTATCCGAATCCAGCAACTGATGAAATTTGGTTTAGCGCAATTAGTGACTACTCTTTATACGGCTTAGATGGGAAATTAGTGTTGGGTGGCTTCTCAACCAACAATATCCAATTAGGAAATCTTCAAAACGGGACATACATTCTCTTGACTGAAAATGGAGATGCAACTAAAATTGTCATCAGTAAATGATAAAACAATTTTTATCCATATCACTTTTTTTAATTGGTTCTTTTTCATTGGCTCAAACGTATGAAGAAGTGAAGAAAGTTGTTGCTTCTGACAGAGATGAGTCTGACCGAATGGGCTATGCAGTGACTATTGATGGAAATTGGGCGGCTGTTGGTGCATACGGAAATGATTTTGGAGCTGTAAACCCAAACATGGGAGCTGTTTATATATATGAGCAGCAGGGATTAAACAATTGGATTGAAACTCAACTTTTAACGAATGACGATCAGGACGACTATGACAGATTTGGATGGTCTGTGGATATGGATGGCGACTTTTTGATTGTTGGAGCTTATGGTGAAGATCATGATGCAAATGATGCT
>JAKVAS010000185.1 GCA_022448165.1 Crocinitomicaceae bacterium
GAAAGAGGTCGATCTAACATTTTTGTACAAGAAATTTATGATTTAACAAACAACAATTACCATAACACCAACTGGGGTTGGCAAACTCTAGCTTCTGGTGACTCTGTAAAAAGGAATGCAAATATAGCACGAGAACACATCCCCATTTTAACGCTTAATCATGAATGGAAAATCAATGAAAAAACAAACTTAAAGACCTCTGTTCTTTCTTCTTTTGGTACTAAAGGGAGAGAAAGAATTAATTGGTATGATGCTCAAGATCCTCGTCCTGGATACTACAGGTATTTGCCTTCGTACTATGAAGATATCAATGATCCGGCAAATGCAGCTGTTTTAAGAAATAGATGGGAGTCTGGAAACTCAGATTACACACAAATCAACTGGGACCACCTGTACAAAGCCAACGATAATAATATTCATACCCTAAATGATGCCAATGGAGCAATCGGGAATGACTTAGTTGGAAAACGTTCTAAATACATTATGGAAAACCAATGGACCAATGAATTGTCCGCTGCTTTGGCATCTGTATTTCATAAAACTTTTGATCAAATGAATCTGACTGCAGGAGTTTATTACCAAATGCAACGCAATCATAACTTCAAAACTATCGCTGATTTATTAGGAGGAGATTATTGGGTTGATGTTGACCAATTTGCTGAGCAAGATTTCTTGGATCCAATTGCCGCACAAAATAATGCCGACACGCCAAACAGAACAGTTAAAGTTGGTGATACTTTTGGTTGGGACTATTACATGCACAACCACGAGGCTACTGCTTTCACGCAAGTTGAATTTAAATTGAATAAATTAGACTGGTACGCAGCTATAGAATTGTCTGATCAATTTTTTTGGAGAGAAGGTATCTATAAAAATGGTAGGTTTTTAGATAACTCTCAGGGAAAATCTGCTGTTTATAACTTTTTCAACTATTCAACTAAAGCAGGTATCACTTACAAAATTTCAGGTAGACAATTCATTACAGCAAACGCTGCTTTTTTGACAGAGGCTCCAACTTCAAGAAGTGTGTTTATCTCGCCAAGAACAAGAGATTTTACGGTTAATAATCCTATGAATGAAACGATATATACAGGAGATGTTTCATATATATTAAGATATCCAAAATTAAAAATGAGAGCTACTTACTATTATACGGAAAGAAAAGACGCCATTTGGTCGAGAAGCTATTACAATGATGAATACAATTCTTTTGTTAATTACATTATGGAAGATGTTGATTATTGGCATCACGGCATTGAGTTAGGTGTTGATGGTACAATTGTAGGTGGCCTAAGCGCGAATGGAATTTTAGCTTGGGGACAGCATTTGTACAACTCAGAACCAACGGCATCCATTTATAGAGATAACTCATCTGAGTTGATTGAAGAGAATAAAAAAATTTATTTACAAAACTATAAAATTGGAGGTATGCCTCAATCAGCAGCTTCTGTTGGTTTAAAATACTCGGGAAAAAAATATTGGTTTGCTGGTGTCAACTTCAACTACTTTATGGACATCTATTTAGACCCTTCACCAGATAGAAGAACTGCAGAAGCTGTTTCCTCCTTTGTTGAAAGTGACCCACAATGGAACAAAACACTTGATCAAACTAAACTAGATAACGGCTATAGTTTAAATCTGATTGGCGGTAAATCTTGGAAGCTTGGTGACTACTATCTCAGCTTATTTGGAAACGTGACAAATGTGACCAATAACAGAAGTTTTATCACTGGTGGATTTGAGCAATTAAGGTATGATAAAAGTAACTTAGATAAGTTCCCTGAGAAGGTATCTTATATGATGGGCATTAATTATTTTGTATCAGCAACGCTTCGATTTTAATTAAGAAAAATGAAAAAATTTATATATATATCTACACTCATTTTAGGTATCGTTTCTTGTAAAAAAGAGCCCGTCCATCCACCTAGCAATTTGTTAAATCAATCTAAGGTTATTACAATTGATTCTTTAAGAAGTATACAACAATCCGTTTCACCAAACGGCCTTTCCATTAAAGACTCATTAAACGTATACGCCATTGTAACTATGGATGAATCTAATGGTAACATTTATAAAAACTTATACATCCAAGATCATACTGCCGGAATACAAGTCAGACTTACTTCTTCAAGTGATTTTGCTGTAGGAGACTCATTAAGACTGTCTTTAAATGGAACTTATCTAAGTGAATACGAAGGTGTTATTCAACTGGACTCTATTGATCCGGAAAATAATATCATTAAACACTCAAGTGGACATCCTCTTACTCCTGCCATTAAGACGATTGATCAAATAAGCCTTGCAGATGAAGGTTTATTGATTGAAGTTATAGATGTTCAATTCACCTATTCTGTTTTGACAAGCACTTATGCTGATGCCATTAATCAAGCATCTGAAAATAGAACATTAGAAGACTGTTCAGGGAACGGGCACAATATGCTTGTTCGTACATCTGGCTTTGCAAATTTTGCAGCAGATACTGTTGCTCAAGGAAGAGGACATTTTACAGCTATTGTAGGACGTTTTGGAGATGATATTCAATTGATTATCCGTGAACCTAATGAAATAGAAATGACTGACGACAGATGTCCAGGCCAAATATTGATCAAAGATTTTGATGATGATGATGTGTTTTCTGGTGGTTGGACTACAGTTCAAGTGATTGGAACATCAATTGATTGGACAACAAGTACAGCTGGAGGTGCTCCTTCTCCTTATGGAGTTATTAGCAATTTTTCTGGAACAAATACTGCTTGCGAAAATTGGTTGGTATCTCCTCCTATTGACTTCTCCGAATCATCTTCACCTACTTTATCTTTTCGAAATGCATACAATTATCAAGGTGCACCCTTACAGCTTTTAATATCTACAGACTATTCTGGTACAGGTAATCCCAACGCATCCAGTTGGACTGATATTTCTTCAGCTGTGAACTGGTCTAGTGGTTCATTTAATTTTGTAGAATCAGGAATCATTGATCTATCAGCATATACAGTTGCTAATGCTAGAATTGCGTTTAAATACACTGGCACGAATAGTGACGGCAGTACTTGGGAAATAGATGACATTACAATTAATGGTTAAAAAGAAGAATACTATGAAACTTACAAAAGCCTTAATTCCTCTTACTCTTTTATTTGTATTTACCTCTTGTAAAAAAGAATATGAGACTCCACCAATAATTTATCCTACAGAACTTGAAAATATCACTATAGATAGTTTAAGACAAATGCAAGAAGCCCAGACATCTGTATCTTTTAATCAAAACTATACCATTTCAGGTATAGTAACAATGGACGAAACAGATGGAAATATTTACAAAAACATCTATTTGCAAGATCATTCAGCTGCTATAAATGTGAGATTATTAAGTGGTGGTGGTTTATATGTAGGAGACTCAATAAAAATAATTTTGAACGGATGTTACCTAAATAAATTCAATGGTGTTGTACAATTAGACTCTGTTGGAACTGACATTAATGTAATCAAAAAATCATCCGCAAATGCCTTTCCACCCGAAATAACCACCATTGACCAATTAACTACTCTTAAAGAATCACAGTTAATTCAACTAAACGACGTTCAATTTGTAAATTGGGAATTAGGAGAAAAATACGCAGATAAAATAAACCAATTATCCAAAGATCATTTGCTGGAAGATGCTAATGGCAATACTGTAGTTGTTCGAACCTCTGGATATGCAAGCTTTGCAGATGAAGCTATCGCAAGTGGCAACGGTAATATTGTTTTAATTGCGGCTGTTTATAATGGCGAAATGCAATTACTTATCCGTTCTTTTTCAGAAGTCAATCTAAATAACCCTCGTTTCACTGGTATTTCTCTTTACAAAGATTTCAATGATGATGAAATTTTATCAGGAAATTGGACAACTCACACCTTATCTGGCTCTTTTACATCATGGGAAACAAGTTCTGCAGGTGGTGCACCAAATCCTTATGCGGCAATTTCAAACTATGACGGAACAGGAAATGAAGTAGCTGAAGTTTGGTTAATCTCTCCTTCATTTGACTTATCGGCTTCGACTGCCCCAAAATTATCATTTGAAAACGCCTATAATTATAACGGTCCTCAACTAGAAGTTAAAGTATCAACAGATTACGTTTCTGGAGAACCCAATAGCGGTACATGGACCGATTTAAGCTCTTTAGCTAATTGGTCGAGTGGAAATTTTACTTTTATTAATTCAGGAGATATTGATTTATCAGCTTATACGAATTCAAATGTCCATATCGCTTTCAAATATGTAGGAACAGCAACTGATGGAAGCACATGGGAAATTGACAACATCATAATAAAGGGATAACTTACCTTACAAATATAAATCGTTAATTTTAATTTAAAAAATATGAAAAAACAACTACTCTTAATAGCATCACTTTTCATAGTAGGATCAGTGAAGGCTCAAATTTATTTAAGTGAAGATTGGACTGGCGGCACACTTACAAGTAATAACGCTTGGACCACTTACTCTACGGACGCCACACTTGACTGGGAAGCTGATGACTATGGTCAAAGTGGAAATTTTTATGCTGCAATGACCAACTATAACTCTGGTAACAGTGCTGTCACGTCTTGGCTTATATCACCTTCTCAAAGTTTAGCTTCAGCCACTGCACCTTACCTTTCCTTTAAAAATGCTTACAACTTTCCTGGAGATCCTCTCGAATTGATGATTTCTACTGACTACACTGGCAGCGGGGATCCTTCTTCTAATGGTACTTGGACTGACTTAACTTCGCTTGCTACATGGTCTACGGGATCTTTTAACTGGGCAAACACTGTTGATTTAG
>JAKVAS010000186.1 GCA_022448165.1 Crocinitomicaceae bacterium
TTGTCTTATATGATGTAATCGAAATGTTTTTTTCATTTTTTTACTTTTTACTTTTTACTTTTTATTGAACAACAAATTTTCCTTTGCTTTTTAAAACTCCCTCAACAAAACATGAGTAGAAATACGTCCCCTTGCTTAATTGAGAAATATTCAATGTTTCCATCTTCTTTTCTTTTGACAATTGTATTGAGTGAACTTCATTTCCTAGAAGATCATACACAATAAACTCTCCCAAGGCACTTGATCCAAGATCGAATCGCACATTCAATATTTCACTCGTCGGATTAGGAAACAATTCAATAGGTATTGTCGCATCATTCAATTTTGCTTCACTTGACTTTTCACTTGATTTGTTATCTACTTGAATCGTTTCACAATTAAGATCAATATTAAACGTAAGAATGTCTCCATCAATATTTCTAAGACATACAAGTTCATTTTTTCCATTTGAAACTTTAAAATTCCCTGCTCCTAAAACATCTAATTGATCACCTGCTGTAAAAAAGCTACCAGCAATTGGCTTGAGAGTTCCTCCCTCAATTCTTAGTACAGTCAAGTCCCCGTTTAATCCACGATGAACAACAATATCATCTCGCAATTGTCCATTCGAACAAAACTTTCCAACGGTAACATCTGTCCAATTAGACAAAGAACTAGAAGCTGTGTAAGCTGGGCCATTAAGAAAAGTCCCAGAAGTCTGATCGTACAGAAATGTAAAAATCCCTCCCGTCGAATTATCAACGGCAACGATATCATCTTTACGACCATCACCATCCAAATCTCCACAAGAAATTCCGCCCCAATCAGGAGAAGAGATAGGTCCATACCAGCTTGTAATCCCTGTCAAAGAGTTTGATCCTGGGAGGTATTCCATTAAAAAGAATCTACCATCCAAGTTCCGAACAACTACGCATTCATCTTTTCCGTTTCCAGGAATGAAATCACCACTCGCAATTCCCCTCCAATTAGAAGAGCCAGAAGGAGCTGTAAATGCCATCTTTTCAGACAAAATCCCCCCATTTAATTCATGCATATATATATTTCCCGCTGAATTGGTCACACTTAAAATTTCATCCCCAACATGAATTGGGTTAAAATTTCCTACCGCAACATCTTCAAAATTATAATTTGGTGTATGCATTGATGGTCCCAAAATTGTGTTATCCATGTATGAATGGGTTCCGTCAGCTTGTAATTTATACGTTACTATCTTTGGTCCAATTAATGAATTTCTCACCGCAACAACCTCATCAACCCCATCATTATCAATATCTCCACCTTCTGCCCCCTTCCACATTGACCCAGCTCCCGCCTTTCTGTTAGCAGATATAGGATTTAATTTATCTTGATTTAATTTTGAATAGTACGCTTGACTAGCTAAAGCCATTGGTATGGCTCCCGTAAATTTCCACCCCTCTGGATGTTGAAATACTTGCTCCAAGTATATATCAGCAGAAACTTGATAGATATCACGATCTCGATAATCAGCCGTAGAAGCATAGCCTATCGACGTATTACTCAATGGCAGCCAACCTGCAGTTCCACGAATCATTTTACGTTTAAATTGATTCCTTTTTGAAATATTTGTTTCATCACACCCTGTACAAAGGTCATCGGAGCCATCTACCCCATTCCATATATTCAGGGGTTTGTCGTACATATTGGTAATGAACGTATTTACACATTTTTGAACAAAAGCATCAGAATATAATTCACTCCCTCCTGAGTCCGTAATTCCAAATTCGTTACACATCTGGGCTACATGCACTGCGTAAGCTCCATGTGAAATTTCTTCTGTTCCTTCTCCTAGATTGGATAGTTGCATACTATGAATCCAATTATACCCAGTCCCATTATTTTCCAAAAATGCATAGGTATACCAATTTTGTTTTTGCTTGGTTAAGATATACTGAAGATCTGCTTTCAAACTTATATCAGATGTGCAATCATAAAGAATCGCAAAGGCCCTACCCATAGCTGCTGAAAAATTGTGTTGGGCTAGTCTTTTATGAAAAACACCCGAATGACATCCATAGATGTTTGGACCAAACACCTCTAATTTATCCAATCTAAATACATCACGACGGTGGTCTCCTGTACGATAATCAAAGGAAGAGTCGGTATGCGCATCAATTGTTAGTTTTACCTCTCCTTCTAGCCAATTAGAATAGTCATTATACGTTGCAAATCCCGGTAGTGAACAAGGATAAGATCCTAATACTGGTTCTTCATTTCGAATTAAATGTATAAACTCAGTCATTGGAAAAATTATCTCTCCAGAATACACAGATGCTGCAAACCAAACAAAATCATGATCTCCGGTATGATAGAGTAATGACCATGTGGCTGCATTAGGTCGCGATGGATCTATTCCAGGGATGAAAACTTTAGTGTATTCCGTTCCGTCAACATTGTACTTCATTGGGAATGGATGCACATTTGGAGCGGTCCCTTGCAGCTTGTCATCTCTTCGATCTATTACATTCTTTGAATTTGTAATAAACTGATCTAAATATTGAGAATCATTTGTAGCCTTGTACATCATTATGAGCGCTCGCATCATTGGCCCTGTTAAAGTTTGAAATGTTCCTTGGCCATTTGCAATATCAAGATCATATTCTGTACTTCCTATATTCAATCCTGAAAGAATACTTGTTCCTGCTCCTGTTGGATCTGTAGTAAGGTATTGACGATCAAATGCATCGACAAAAAATTGGGCTTGACTATATGTAACACTACTAACAAGTAGGACAATGATGTAAGTCCATGATTTATATATTAACTGTTTCATTTTTTTAATTAAGTTTTATTGAACTACAAACTTTCCGTTATTTCTCTGAATGCCATCAACGATATAGCTATAGATATAAGTTCCAGTATTAAGATGACCAACGTCAATTTGTATTCTATTTTGATCATTTAACAACTGTATTGATTGTACCTTTCTCCCAAGAAGGTTAAATACGACCAATTCTCCGTTTTTCCCCATTTCCAATTCATATTTAATGTTTAAAATCGCACTTGTAGGATTTGGATAAACAAGGAAACCTGATTTTTGATCTTCCATTTCTTTTTCAGAATTAGAATTGGCACTTTTCGTGATTATATCTCCGCAATCCTTTTCCCACCATGTCTGTGGTACTCCAAAATCATTCGTAATTGACGGAAACATAAATATTTTAGAAGCATTCAAATAATCGTATTTGTAGATATTTGCCATGTCAGTTATACCATCTTGATCAAAATCTCCTGATACAACTCGTCCATAGACTCTTTCTGCATCATAATTTCCAATCCCACTATTATACCATTCTTGAGGTAAACTAAAGGTGCAAGTTGTAGGGCACGTTCCTTGAGCTTTCCATACAAATATTCTCATATGTGAATAACCATAATCATAGATAGCAGCTACGTCATCTTTGAATCCATCATTATCAAAATCTCCAGAAACAACTCTTCCTTTTATTTTATTTGCAGCAAAATTCCCATCTCCACTATCATACCATGTCTCTATACTTTCCAGCCCCATTCCAGTCGACTTCCAAACAAATGCTTTGGTGCGAACAGGAACCGTATACTCATAAAAGGCCATTAAATCATCTTTAAATCCATCATTGTCAAAATCTCCAGAGGCAACCCTTCCTCGAATTTTTGAAGCATCAAAATTACCAACGCCTGAATCATACCATGAAACCGGTGTTGTTAATCCAGAACCTGTAGATCTCCAAATAAATGCACGTGTTCTAAACGTTGGTTCACCGTAAAGTGCAATTACATCATCTTCATACCCATCATTATCAAAATCTCCAGAAACCACTGTTCCCTTAATTTTAAGAGCATCAAAGTTACCGTCTCCACTATCATACCATGATACAGGTGTTGAAAACTTGGTTCCATCAGAAAACCATAGCCAAGCTTTAGTTCGCACAGGAAGGGTGTACTCATAGAAAATCATAATATCATCGTTAAATCCATCTTGATCAAAATCTCCAGAAACCACTCTTCCATCAAATTTCGTTACATCAAAATTACCGACCCCACTGGTATACCATTCTTTTGGTATGGGGAAACTCATACCATTCGAAAGAAAGACATTCATATCGGCCTCCAAGCTTTCAAATTGATAGAAGCCTACAATATCATCTTCATAACCATCGTTGTCAAAATCCCCTGTAACATATAATTCTTCTTGATCTTCAACCATTCCACAAACACGAGCTACTTGCAATGCTTCATAAGCATCCACACGACCATGCCCTGTTCGATTATCAAACCCAGGATCATTTACATCATGTGCAGAATCTTCTAGAATCATTTGAACTTGATCAGAAGTCAACTCGTTATTCTGAGAAAGAATAAGTGCACAAACTCCTGCTGCGAAAGGTGTTGCAGCCGAGGTGCCTCGAAAAGGGACATAATTTGGTTCTGCATCATCCATCCAATATAGATCTAAAGCACCTCCAGCGCCTGTATTGTATCCTTGAACTCCTTCTCTATCCGTTGTATAAACAGCAAGCCCCGGAGCGACAACATCTAATTCTGGACCATTACCAGAACCGATCCATTCATCTTTCATATCAACCCCTCCAACTGCAATCACATCATTTAATTCGGCTGGGTATTCAACGGGTTGATCCCAATTTCCAGCAGCGAATAAAATTACACACCCTTTTCCATTTCGACCTTTTTCTTTAGCCTTTCTAATTGCTCTTTTTACTCTACCAGAAGGAGATGTAAGGCGCCAGCTGCAACTAATAATATCTGAATTCTGATCTTTCCACGCCCATTCTATTGCTTTTTTTAC
>JAKVAS010000187.1 GCA_022448165.1 Crocinitomicaceae bacterium
TGTTTGTGTCGTCTTAAACTGTCCGTATTTTTTTTGTAATCGACTTGATAATTGAGATGAATGAAAAAAAGAATCAAACAAATAATTTTCAGCATCTGAAATATTTGAAAAAGATTTAAGTCTACATGCATATCCTGCATCAGACATTTCTTTGTGTATTTTTTGAGAATTGAATTCCTCATTCAATACAACAATATCAGCTCCAAAATACACTCCTTTATTAAGTGTAAAAATACGAACGTTCTTATTAGAAAGACTCTTTTTCAACTCATAACCGTATCGGTTATAAAGAGAATCTATTTTATTAATGTTAAGTTCGTTCATTATATTTATTCTATGTTTATTCAGCTTGTGGCTAACAACGGGATAAACAACATTACTTATTATCTCGCTAAAATTTAATTATCTCCAACAAAGCAAATAAAACACACCAAGGTATATCCAAGAAGTTCTTGATTTTTCAATAGAGGCTGGGTTTTGTTTCCTTCGAAATTGGAAAGCCCCAAGATACAAATAAGATTCCAACAAATGCCATTTTCATAACGAGTTCCCTAATTAAGGAAATGTTGTTTTTTGGTCAATTTCGCCCTTTTTTGGAAAAATTTAGAAGTTTATCTCAACCTGTTACACTTTGTTACAAATTTTAATAAAACTAGATATAGTAAAGGATTCAGACTGTAACAAAGTGTAACAGGCTAAAAAAGTGTGTTACACATTGACACGATCTGTTACACTCTGTTACAACCTTCTGTTACACTCTGTTACATTTTTAAACCACTGTTTAACAGGGTTTTATAGTTGAAAAAAGTAAGAAAAATGCTTTGTGACAAAGTGTAACAGGAAAAAAATTAGAAACGCTCAGAAAAAAATAATTAGCAATACTGTTGATCTAAGAATTACGTTAAGATTTCAAGTTATTACGCCTATTCCTAAACCTATTACGTGCCTTCGAAAAACGCTTGCATGCAACTGCATGCAAGCCCCATATTTGCTGCATGCAACTGAAAGCAGCAAATTATGTTTCAAATAAATAAAAGGTCAATATCACTCACCCAAAACGATGAGGCTAGAGAAGTGTTAAACGAGCGTTTACGGGAGGTTCAAGAGGTTCATGGAATTGAATTTACAAGTATTAACGAGTGCTTTTCACAGCTGCTTGCACTTGCAGGCAAAGCTGCAAGCAGCCAACCCGAAATTAAAGAAGTGGTGAAAGCACCTGCATTCAGCTATGTTTTGGCTGCAAGCAGCCAAGAACATGAAGCCTTTGAAAAAGAGTTGCATGCAGTAGCTGCATGCAGCATTTCGGCAGGAGATGGATATACAAACGAAGACATCATAAAGCATTGTGTGTCAAATCATTTGGAGCAATTAAACCTTATCGATTCTTTGAAAGCAACTAAGCCTGAAACAATAACGGAAACGGTTACTGAATTCAAGGAAAAAGAACTTGCAAGCAACGAATTTATAGTCCAAATGGATGATAAGCAGCAAATATTGTTGCAGGCAATAGCTGCCCGCAGACAAAAGAAGTTCAAGAAAAACACCCCTGAGACATACTCCGAGCTTGGCAAAAAAATGATTTTCAATGACGGAACCGTGTTTGATTTAGCAGGGGAATTTTTCACAGGGTTAAACGGTTTTTTGAAACGGTAATAAATCGCGGTGTGGAGAAGTGGCAAATCTCGTTTGGCTCATAACCAAAAGATCGGGGGTTCGAATCCCTCCACCGCTACAATTGTTTGGTAGGTTAGGTTCAATGACAGGAGCATGATTTAAGCTCGTTTAAATCATGCTCCAACATTGTTTTATTTAAAAAAAGTTATGACGGAAAAAGAATTAGAATTAGTAGGGAAAATTGGAGAAATGGAAGGTGATATAAAAGCAACCGTTTCCGTTTTCACATTTGTACTTAAATCATTGGGGATTAACCTAAATGAATTCAGTAAAGATGATGATAGTATCAGTGATGAAGATCACGCAATGCAAATCAAATCAAAAATGCCATCCATTCTTGGAGGTGTTACCCGTTCAGTAATGGGAGGCGGATTGAATGGTAAAACAATGAGTAAACTTTCAGAACTAGGCCCCATTATGAAAAAGTATCAACACTTGGCTCCTGTAATAAATACTGAAAACGATGGGAAGTAAGAGAATAGAAGAACTTTATCAAAGCACTTCTTTATCTGATATCCTTGCTAGAGATACAGAGTTTAAAGAAGAGGAATTTGATAACAGTTCCGACTTTGACCCGGTGGAAATCGGAACCGAAGATGCAGAAAGCGATTTCGCCATAGTCGAGGAAGTTGAACCCGTTCCCGTAAAAACGATTCCAGCTACTGAAGAAAAGCCATACGATGCAGTCAGAAATGCACAGTCGCTCGTTTACGGTCTTCAAGGAATTGAAGCTCCGATTTTAAACGCTGTTGGAATTGTAAAAGTTCGTCAATCGGTAGGTGGGAAAAAAGTCATCGATAAAATGCGCGCTGCTGTAATTAAAGAAATGGAAGGGCAGGATCTAACAGAAAAAGATCAACGCTTGTTAGAGTCTTTCAAACTATACGAGAAGAAAATGAACCTTCTTGGAACCACTTTGATTCCTCAAAAGGAACAAACAGAAAAGCTAATACAAGCAGCAATACCGTATTGCGAAGAAACCAAATTGAATGTTAATCCTGGACTAGGATTTTACGGTCATTATTTCGGTGAGCTAGTAAGTAAAATAACAACCATAATATTGACTTAATGAGTTTAGAAAGCATCATCCTACTTTGTGTGCATGCAGTGGTATTTATCATTGTTCGAAAGCGCATCAAAAAAGAAGTCCTTTTTCTAAGAAAGGATAATGCTCGACTATCAATAGCAAACGATAAGTTGAGCGCAGAAAAAGAAAACCTTAAAAAACACTTGTTAAGCTCATAATGCATATTAATTCTGTTTCTATTATTGTTGGCCGTAGAGGTTCGGGAAAAACGGATTACGGTAAAGAGAGTATTATGAAGTTAAAACTCCCTAAAGCCTTAATTGTTGACACCTACGACGCCACAGGGCAACCTTGGCGAACAATGGAAACGTATTTGCACCCTGAATGGAAGAATATTAAAACAGGGGTCATCGAAATGGATCAATTAAAACGATGGCGAAAAGGGATTTATCGTGCGTTTTCTTCCAACCCAAAAGAATTAATTGAAAAGATTGATCGGTCAAAGGTTAAAAACGTTTGTATCGTTTTCGAAGATGCGACCAAATACATTTACGGAAAACTCTCTGAATCGGTTAAAAACTTGGTGTATGACTCTAAACAAAGGAACCTTAACATCATTTTTTATTATCATTCTTTAGCTGCCGTTCCGTTGGATCTTGTTCGAATTGCCGATTTCTTGGTTTTGCATAAAACAGGAGATAACATCAAAAATGTAAAGGGGAGATATCCAATTGATGATTTGGAAGAAGTTTTTGAGTTCTTAAAGGCATCCGATAATCAATATGAACGTGTGCTAATTCCGCTGAATTAATGGGAGACGGTTTGAACATATCGAATTCTCCTGGGGAAAACCAAGTCATTCAACAACCATCTGGTAATATGACCAAGTTCGAGTTTGCTTGCTATTTGGAAATTGATCAGAAGCTCCTTCAAAGACACATGAATCGTGAGGAGTATTACTACAATGAATTAAAAGAAGTAGGCTATCGAAAGCATTGTCAAATCATACCCCCAAAAGTACAACGACGATTTATTGAATTGTGGGGTAAAAAATTAACGAGAAATGATATTGTCTAAGATTACCTTGTGTTTTGCTGTTATTTGCATTCTTTCAGCCTGTTCACCGCAAAGGCGATTGAATCGTTTGATTGAACGAAACCCCGAATTATCAACTATAAATACCATTTATATTGATACGACACTTAAGGTAATTGCACCGCGAGCGGAATTATCTAAGAAGTCACCCATAGATCAATTAAAAGACACCATAAATTATCAGGAAGGACAATTATCCGTTCAACTATGGTCTGACCCTTCACAAGACACGATATATATTAATGCCGAATGTGATACCGTTACGCTGTATGTTCCATTTGAGAAGCAAATCCCCGTAGAAAGAATCTTTTATCGCAAACCAAGAGATCGAGTCATATTATTGGTTGTATTGCTTTGTTTGTTGTTTTTTATTGGGGTAAACAACTATCTACGAAAAAGGAATTAATTCATATAATTTGAAACCGACATCGATACTGATGTCGGTTTTTTTATGCCAAAAACATAATCCTTCAGATCATTCAAGATTCTTATGTATAAAGGGATTCAAAGGTGGACACACTCGGAATCCGTGTAAAAAACCACCTATATATTTGGACTCAACGCAAATCAAAAAAGCGAATCAATATGAACATTAAATGGATGGTATTAATCGTAATTATTCTCGTACTGGGATTATTTGCGATGGAGTTGTTTGTTCCGAAGAAAATAGACTTAGCAGGTGGAACAGTTTCAACCTTTAAAAAAGAAGCAATTCCTGCTGAGGAAACCGAAATCGAAACTGAAAACGCATAACATGGCACTTACAAAAGCACAAAGAACGGCAATGGATCTGTTGGAACACAACCGTAAAGAAATTGATGTAGATAGAAAGTATTCTCATCCAAAAGCAAAAACGTTTATCGATCAGTCAATCGGAGGACACACAATGTCTTTAAGTGTTACGAACTCAACAAAGCGTGATACTGTCATTTGTATTGGATCCGCTCACAATTCGCAATTCCGAAGTTCTGAG
>JAKVAS010000188.1 GCA_022448165.1 Crocinitomicaceae bacterium
CCGCATTCCTCTGCAAATGTGAAATGTAATATAGTATGCCTTATGGCTGCATTGAACGCATCATGTTCAACGAAAATAAAAGTTATGCATTATTATTTGCTAATATTGCTTGCATTCTTTTGTTTTTTTTCCAAAGATACGTTCTAAGATGATTTTTTCCCATTTTTTGATTTGCTTCCTTACTTTTGTGTATGAATATTTCTAAGGTGAGCCGAGCACAAGCCGGTATTTTTTCTGAACAACAAATTCGATTGGTTTATGAGCAGGAAAGTGCAAAAGACTTCATCGAAGAGCCATATAGTCTTGCGGCATTTAAAAATCAAATTGTAAAGAAAGGATCACAGTTTCCTAAGGAAACACGGGAGGTGTTAGTTGATTCTTTGATGAGACAATATGCAGAAATTGAACACTCCGAATCAACAAGAAGAAATATTAAATCGTTAGTTCAACCAAACTCGTTTACGGTAACTACAGGACATCAGTTGTCTTTATTAACGGGACCCCTTTATTTTATTTTAAAGATTATTCAAGTCATTAAATTATCTGAAGTGTTAAAAAAGAACTATCCAGATAATCATTTTGTACCTATTTATTGGATGGCTAGTGAAGATCACGATTATGAAGAGATTCAATCATTAAACTTATTTCGTAATAATTTGACCTTCGATTATAATCAAAGAGGTCCTGTAGGGAGGTTTTTATTGAATGAGTTTGATTTGTTTAAAACACAAGTATTAGATTTTTTTGGTGAAGAAAAAAGAGAACAGGTTTCTGAATTGCTTGATAAGTATGAAGGAAAGAATTTAACTTCAGCAACTCGAGGATTGGTTAATGAATTGTTTGGTACATATGGACTTGTGATTATTGACGGAGATGATCGAGCTTTAAAAACGATCTTTTCGGGAACAATGAAACAGGAATTAGAAACAAAGTTTTCAGAGCATGCAGTGAAAATTACAAATGATCAATTATCTGCTGAAGGATATAAATTGCAAGTAAATGCGCGCCCGATTAATCTATTTTATCTTAAGGATGGTTTAAGAGAACGAATTGTCCCTATGGAAAATGGATATTCTGTAGACGGCGTTGGGAATTTTTCTAAAGATGAATTGTTAAAAGAACTGTTTGAAACACCTGAACGATTTTCCCCAAATGTAATTTTACGCCCTGTTTATCAGGAGCAAATATTACCGAATCTAGCTTATGTTGGTGGAGCAGGAGAAATCTCTTACTGGTATCAATTGAAAGGTGTTTTTGATGTTTTGGGCGTACAGTATCCTTTGATCCAAGTTAGAAATTCAGTTATGAAGATAGATAAGTCGGTGCAGGGTAAAATGGATGGAATTAATCTTGGGATATTAGATGTTTTTAAAAATGTAGATGTTTTGAAAAAGGCTTACGTAAAAGAGCATTCTGCGAATGATCTTGATTTTACAGCACTTGATGAACAATCAAGAAAGTTAAAAGAAATGCTAGTGTCATATACATCGACATTCAATAATCTAGAACAATACACATCTGTTGAGATAAAACGATTAGATAAGCAGATGGAAGGAATTAAAGGTAAACTAGTGAAAGTATCTAAAGGAAAGCATGAGAAAGCAATGAAAAGTATTGATTTTGTGAAAGATCGATTGTTTCCTGGCGGAGGATTACAAGAGAGAAATGTAAACTTTTTATCTTTTGCCGCTGATGGAGATGTCCAAAATGTCTTAAATGAACTATATAACGCAATTGATCCTTTTGAAAAAGACTTGATTGTGATCCAAGACATAATAAATTAATATACCCCACGTTTGTAAATCAGATGTTAAAAATTCAACGACTACTCCTTTTATTTTCCCTTGTTCTTTCTGGGGTTTCTAGTGCGCAACAGGCTGTTGTTTCTGGACAGGTTATGGACAAGCGAGAGAAATTCATCTCTCGTACGGAGATTGAGGATTTAAATGCTTCTCCTTCAAAGGTTGAAACGGATCGAAAAGGAAAATTTGAACTCATTTATCAAATAGGTGATACGGCTAGGATCAATTTTATTGGTAGTGATTTACCTATAAAAACATTTATTGTTACTGGTGATACGATTCTACCAACTATTAAATATTTAACCCAAGTTATTATCCAAGTGGATGGAACTGCAAGAAGGGAAGATCCGTTTGAAATAGATAAGCTTCCAACATTGGACCTGCATAAAGGTGCGGGAATTAATGTAGAGAAGTATCTTTCATTAACAACGGCTGCTACCTCTAATAATGAACTAACGAATAATTATAATGTTCGCGGAGGTAATTATGATGAGAATCTTGTTTATGTAAATGGTTTTAATGTTTATCGTCCGTTTTTAACAAGATCAGGTCAACAAGAGGGAATGAGCTTTATTAATACTTCATTGGTGAAGTCTATTCAGTTTTCAGCGGGTGGATTTGATGCTCGATATGGAGATAAATTATCTTCAGTATTAGATATTACCTATAAAAAACCTGATTCTTTAAAGGGATCATTGGTTGCTTCTTTACTTGGAATTGAAACGCACATAGAACAAGCAGTAACTCCACGGTTTAATTATTTAGTAGGAGCACGTTATCGATCAAATGGATATCTATTGAATTCTTTACCTACAAAAGGGGCGTATAATCCTGTTTTTTGGGATGCTCAATTTGTTACAAATTATGCAATTACAGAAAATTTAAACTGGTCTGTTTTAGGACATTTTTCATCTAATAATTATCGATTTGCACCTCAAACGCAGGAGACAGATTTTGGTACGGCAAATGAGGCATATTCTTTCCGTGTATATTTTGAAGGTCAAGAGCAAACGATTTTTACGACAATGACAGGAGGAACGTCACTAAACTGGGTTCCCAATGACAAGACAAAACTTGATTTGTATGCTACTGTTTTTAATACAGATGAAAAAGAGTATTTTGACATTCTAGGTCAGTATTTTATCAATGAATTAGAAACAGATCCTAATGCCGAAGAATATGGAGACTCAATTGCTGTATTAGGTATTGGATCGTTTCAAAGTCATGCTAGAAATCGCTTAAAAGCAACAATTATTAATGTTTATCATGATGGTAGTCGGGAGTTATTCAAAGGGCATAAGAATAAAGAGAGAACTCGTTTTCAAGACCATTCTTTGAAATGGGGTGTTAATTTTCAAATGGATGATTTCTACGATGTATTAAGCGAATGGGAAGTAATCGATTCTGCTGGATATTCTCTTCCCCAGAATCCAAATTCCCTAGAATTATCGGAAGTAATCAAAGGAAAACTTGATTTACAGTCACAACGTTATACTTCATATCTTCAGCTAAATTCTTTGTGGAAAAATAGTGTTCGAGATACGATCGTAACAGTTACCAAAAAACTTAAGAATGAAAACAATCGGAAGTATAAAAAGAGTTTTACCGATACTGTTTCAATTTCTTCCTCTAAATGGGCACTGCGCTTAGGAACCAGAGCAGGTTATACAACCTCGAATAAGGAATTTTATTTAACTCCAAGGGCTTCCGTAACATACTCTCCAAGAGCTTATATGGTTCAAGACGGAAAAGTGGTAAAACGTCAAGTGAATTTACGATTCTCTACTGGAATGTATTATCAACCGCCATTCTATAGAGAGTTTAGAACGTTTGCAGGACAGTTGAATCTTGATGTGAAAGCACAGAAGTCATTTCATTTTGTAACAGGTACGGATGTGTATTTTAATATGTGGGACCGTGAAGTTCCATTTAAATTTACTGTAGAGGCTTTTTACAAGCATTTGTGGGACGTAAACCCTTATGAGGTTGATAATGTTCGTACCCGATATTACGCAAATAATGATGCAGTAGCATATGCTTATGGATTGGATATGAATATCCATGGACAGTTTGTAGAAGGGATTGAGTCTTTATTCAAACTAGGCTTCTTGCAAACAAAGGAAGATATCCTTTCAGATAACTATAAAGAGTACTATAATGTGGATGGGGAAAAGATAATTTTTGGATTTAGTGAAGATCAAAATGTAGTTGATTCTGCTACGATCTATCCAGGATATATTCCAAGGCCTTCCGATCAATGGTTAACCTTTGGAGCGCTTATTCAAGATAGGATGCCAAAGTATGAGAGTTTCAATGTTAGTGTAGGAGTTCAGTTTGGAGCACCTTTACCATATGGTCCTCCGGATTTTCATCGCTATAAAGACACGTTGCGATTACGGTCGTATTTTAGGGTGGATATTGGAATGGCCTATGATTTCTTATATAAGGCAAAAGAAAAAGGTAAGGATAATTTCTTTACGCGTAATTTTGATGATGCAACAGTCTCGTTTGAAGTATTCAATTTATTAGGAGTAAACAATGTTCTTTCCAAACAATGGGTTCAAGATGTTAATGGAGAGTATTATGCTATTCCGAATTACTTAACACAGCGTCGTTTTAACTTAAAGTTGTTACTGAGATTTTGAAACAATCGATAAAGTATCTTCTTTTTTGTCTTATCGGAATTCCATTAATTGGATTAATAAGCATTGATTTAGTCGAGTTATTGTATAAGCTCATGCAAGATTTTTTCATGCTTATATTTGAGAGAGTAGTATCGTGGTCAGAGAATGATGGCTTTTTTGCATTTTTAATTATTGCATTAGCACCGGTTTCTATTTTCTTCTATTTGAGAGGAGAGCGTATAAAGTGGAATAGAGTTTTTTATGTAAACATTCTATTCATGTTATATTTTATCGGAGCTATTTTGATAACAGGATTAGTTCAATTAATTTGGT
>JAKVAS010000189.1 GCA_022448165.1 Crocinitomicaceae bacterium
CGATATTCATTCATTGTATCGTGCACAATGGGTGGGATTTGAAGGAGCACCGAACAGTGGTTTCTTAACCTTGAGCGTTCCTTTGAATAAACTGCGGAAACATTATTTAAGCGCTCGACATGGATTAGGCTTGAAGTTCGAGGGTGACCGAATCGGACAATTTGCTACCAATCGCTTTAATGCTGCATACGCCGCACACTTTAACTTCAACAGAACCAATCGCTTATCTTTAGGCGTATATGCTGGAGTCGTACAGTTTGGCTACGATGCAAGCAGTGCTATTACTATTGACCCGGACCCAACCGCAATGAATGAAGGTTCCTTTTTTGCCCCTGATGCCTCTTTTGGCGCTTGGTATAACGCAGTCAATTTTTATGGTGGACTTTCTTTAAAAAACCTCATTCGATCCAAATGGCGTAATATTTCTGAAGACTCTCGTTTCGGTATTCACACTTCGTTACAAGCAGGATATCGCTTCACGATTAACGAATCCTTGACACTTTTACCTGGGATAAATATTAAAATCCCTCCGAAAGGACCAGGCGCCATAGATTTACAAGCTAAATTAGATTACAACAACTTACTTGGTTTCGGTATCGGATTCAGAAATACAGACGCGCTCATCGCTTTTGTACAAATCAAAGTAAAAGAACAACTTTCAATTGGATACAGCTTCGACTATACGCTTTCAGATATACAACTTGGAGCAAAAAATTCTCACGAACTCTCTATACGCTTCACTACTTGCAAGCGAAAAAGTACAGGAAGTTCAGACTGTCCACTTTTTGAGTAAGTTTTTCTTTAAATCAGGTTATTCAAACTCGCCTGTGTATAAAAGAATCATACAAGTCATTATACACTTCATGTTTTCGCGATTTTTGTTAAAAATCATTGCATTATGAAGATCTTTTTAGGAATCCTTTCAGTTTCAATTTTATTCTTTGCTTGCGTACCTGCAAAGAAATACAATGAATTGCTTGAAAAAGAACAAACCTGTTCTGAAGAATTAGCAAGGTTCAAAACAAATGCACTGAATTACGAAGAGGAAGCAAAAGATTATCATGCACGATATGATGTCTTAAAAAAATCAGTCGATCAACTAAAAAAAGACACTTCTGAACTTGGTGCTTCTAGCCGAACTCTGAAAGCAAAATACAATCGACTAACCCAAATTAACGATGCGCTAGAAACGAACTATGATAAACTTCGTTTAACTGGTGCCAAGGAAACCGCCACATTAACGGCAGATTTAGAAGCAAAAAAAGTAGAATTGCAGCGTCGTGAGGATGAACTATTAGCCATTGAAAAAGAACTTACTGAAAAACAAAAACTTCTTAATGAGCGGGAGCAACGCGTTATAGAATTAGAGGAGGTTATCAGTAGAAAGGACGCTGCCACAAAAGAATTAAAAGATAAAGTTGCTAATGCATTAAAAGGATTTACCAATAAAGGGCTTTCCGTTGAAGAAAGAAATGGAAAAATTTATGTGAGTTTAGAAGCAAAGCTTCTTTTCGCTTCGGGAAGCACAGCTGTTGAAGCTGAAGGACAAACAGCACTTGTTGAATTAGCTAAAGTATTAGAATCAGAGGGTGATCTAGAAATCATTGTCGAGGGACACACCGACTCCGACCAAATGAAACGCAGTTCACACCCAACAAATAACTGGGAATTATCTGTACTTCGAGCTACGTCGGTTATCGAAATAATGTCATCCAACTCAGCAATTAACCCAAAGCAATTGATGGCTGCTGGACGTTCTTATTACCATCCTGTTGATGAAAATGACAAAGCAAAAAATCGAAGAATTGAGATTATCATTTCTCCTAACTTAAACGAACTGTACGAGTTAATTTCAAATTAGAATTTGGGAAGGTCACATAGGAGCTTCTTTTTAACTTAAACTATTTACAATTATTCTGTTTAATTCGTACTAATACTTACCGAAACCTTCACTTTAGAATTTTCCCTTTTGTTTACTGGGGAAACACCGTAATCTAGCGCAAATATAGTCCCATTAAAAACAACTGCTTCATCAGTTATTGAAACTTCAAAAGAAACCTCTTTTGTAACATCTTTAATTGTTAACATGCCCTTTGCAAAATATTTGTCTCCTTTTTTTACAATGCTCGAACTTTCAAAACTCATGGTCGGATAAACCTCCGTTTCGAAATAATTTTTTGACTTTAAATGTTTGTCTCGCATTGCATTTCCAGTTGAGAGTGATGAAACTTGTGCCTTTCCACTGACAGAACTACTTGCTAAATCATTCAAATTTAGAGAGAGGCTTACATTTACATCCATCACTGTTCCAAACGTATTATCCTTCAAAAAAACAAAGTCTACCGTAGCTGCTTTTGCATCCATATTTATTTGAGCAATTACCGCAGTGGAAAATGTAACAAATAATATCACTAATAAATTCTTCATCTCTTCAGCTTTAAGTTTACTCTAAATATACGATTTATTTACCGTGGTATTTATTTAACTCTATTCTTTTTCCTTATACATCCGTATAAAATCACAATAACCATTAATTGAATTCTCCCATTAACCATTTATTGATTATCTATGCATCAGACTCCATGGAAAAAAGTGAAGACATACAGTTAAAGTTAAAAGTGCTCCCCAACAAACCAGGGATTTATCAATATTTTGATAAACAGGGAACAATTATTTATGTCGGAAAAGCAAAAGACCTAAAAAAGCGGGTTTCCTCCTATTTCAATAAAACCTTGGACTCTGGAAAGACTAGGGTATTAGTACGTCAAATAGTAGATATTAAATACATAATTGTAGACACAGAGTTAGATGCTCTACTACTAGAGAATAATCTCATCAAAAAATATCAGCCGAAATACAACATACAGTTAAAGGATGATAAAACATATCCATGGATTTGCGTTAAAAAAGAGCCTTTTCCAAGAATTTTCATGACTCGCAGGTTAATTAAGGATGGCTCAAAATACTTCGGCCCATATCCAAATGTGAAAGTTATTCAAACCTTAATTGCTTTAATAAGAGATTTATATCCTTTACGCACCTGTTCTTTAAACTTAGCCGAAGATAAGATTAATGAAGGCCGTTACAAAGTCTGTCTTGAATATCACATTGGAAACTGTAAAGGTCCTTGTGTGAAATACGAAAAAAAGAAAACTTATGATCAATACATGCGAGAAATTGATCAAATTCTGAAGGGAAATCTTCGAGATGTTATTAAGTCGATGAAGTTAATGATGCACGCACATGCTGAAAACTTAGAATTTGAAGAGGCGCAAAATATCAAATCAAAAATTGATAATATTGAAAGATACAAGTCAAAATCGACTGTTGTGTCTCCCACGATTCATCAAGTTGATGTAATTACAGTAGAACACGATCAACGAAAAGCATTTGTCAACTACTTGGTCATTAGTAATGGCGCAATAATTCATGGATATACCGTAGAAGTAAATAAGAAATTAGACGAATCAACTTCTAGTATAATTAGTTACGTTCTTCCGGAGCTTCGAACCCGTTTCAATAGTATTTCAAAAGAAGTATTGGTTTCTGAAAACGTTGATATTGAATTAGATGGCATTTCATTCTTCCAACCACAGCGCGGAGATAAAAAATCACTAATTGAGCTATCTCAACGCAATGCGAAATTCTATCGATTAGAAAAAAACAAACAAGAGAAAATCAAAGACCCTGAACGTCATACAAAACGCGTATTAGAGCAAATTCGAATCGATTTTCGCTTGAAAGACACGCCAGTTCATATTGAATGTTTTGACAACTCAAACTTTCATGGAACCAATGCTGTTTCCGCATGTGTTGTATTTAAAAATGCAAAACCGAGTAAACGTGACTATCGGAATTTCAACATAAAAACGGTAGTTGGTGCAGATGACTTCGCCTCCATGGAAGAAGCTGTTTACAGACGATATAAAAGATTGCTAGATGAAAATCAACCATTACCTCAACTTATCGTAATTGATGGGGGAAAAGGTCAATTAAGCTCTTCATTAACTGCATTAGAACGTTTAAATCTTCGTGGGAAGGTCGCTATTGTTGGGATTGCAAAAAAATTAGAAGAAATATTCTTTCCTGGAGATACTCTTCCCATCTATATTGATAAACGTTCTGAAAGTTTACGAGTGATTCAGCACATGCGAAATGAAGCTCATCGATTTGGGATTACACATCATCGAAACAAAAGGAGTAAAGCTGCATTAACTTCAGAATTGACTCAAATTAAAGGAATCGGTCCAAAAACCTTTGAAGATTTAATGAAGGCTTTTAAAACACTTAGTAAAATTCGAGAAGCAAACATAGATTCTTTAGCTTCGGTTATTGGTATTGCAAAGGCAAAAATTATCAAAGCATATTTTCAAGAAGAATCTTAACTATCTCTTTAAGACAAAATCTGCATATCGTTGCTCTTGAAATTCACAATCATATGCTTGATGCTGATTCATTATAGAGCGGACACCTATTGATGTTTCTTTTATTTCATTTAGAACTGCTAAGAAATTTTCCTCATTATAATAAATAGCAGCAGACTTCAATTCTTCAACATGTTTATATCCATCATGAATTAATAATGGAATTTTATATCCAAAACCAACATTCATTGCACCTGAAATACGGTGGTCGAAATATTCTTCCGCACTTTGAGTTCCAGGGTGAACTAACAACAGAATCGCATCCGTTTTTCCCAATTGAGCACTAAACGATTTTTGATCTACAAATTCATTG
>JAKVAS010000019.1 GCA_022448165.1 Crocinitomicaceae bacterium
TTAATAATCAATGTAGTATCAGATATGTTGTTGATTGTTGTAACGTTGTTTGAGGCAATGTTTGATAAATCTACCGCTGTGCTTCCACCAGCATCTGTTATGTATAGAGTGTCACCACTAACATTCGCCCCTGTTAAAAGCTCATTTGTAGGATCGATATCATTGTCTGTTGGCACCCAAGAGTTTCCATCGTAGTAATAAATACACGGATTACCATTTCCATCACAATCGGTTACGTATGCGAACTCATTGTTTGATGGGTTAATAATCAATGTAGTATCAGATATGTTGTTGATTGTTGTAACGTTGTTTGAGGCAATGTTTGATAAATCTACCGCCGTACTTCCACCAGCATCTGTTATGTATAGAGTGTCACCACTAATATTTGCCCCTGTTAAAAGCTCATTTGTAGGATCGATGTCATTGTCTGTTGGCACCCAAGAGTTTCCATTGTAGTAATAAATACACGGATTACCATTTCCATCACAATCGGTCACGTATGCGAAATCATTGTTTGATGGATTAATAATCAATGTAGTATCAGATATGTTGTTGATATTATGCACAGTTCCTTGAACCAAACTACTAAGGTCAGCAATGAGGGTTCCTCCTTCATCCGTTAGTTCAAGATTAGTTCCATTCAAGATTAAGGAGATATTATTTCCTCCAGTAGATCCTCCAGCTACAATATTCGCTAAATCACTTAGATATATATATCTGACAGTTCCATCTGTTGGGTTTGTGATTAATACTGCTGTATCTTGAACTTGAAACGGGAGTAGACTTTCTATTCTTAAGGGCTCAAGACTGTTTTGCGGAACCACATGAAGCATGGTTGTTGGATTAACGGTGCCTATTCCAACTTGTTGACTATAAATGTTTTGATTGGAAACAACAAAAGTTATAAAAAACCACAGTAAAATACCTGATTTTGCTCTAAAAGAATGCGTTTTCATAGAAAGCTATTTTAATTAAATCAATTAAAATTTAGCTCATAAAAAGTAGACGTTGCCGGCAAATATACATAATTAATTGGCAAAACAAGTATTATTTTCAGATCTAAACCGATTTATTAGGCTTGAGAATCATTATGTTATAGACATTTAAGAACGTTTTTCAGTTAGAATTTAAAGCCTCAAAAAGGAAAAAAATGAATATGTCAGTCATCTATAACACTTGACTTTTTGCTACACAACATATTCCTTGATTTATAGAGCTTTAGATGGGCATCCAATGGTCTTAAATGAAGCTTGTCAAATCATTTCTTGCGTCGAGGTCTTTTTCCTTCCATAATTCTCATCATAGTGAAATCACCCTTTCCTAGTTTTGTGTTTCCTGAAAGAACTGAATAATAGATTGTTGGGAAACAGACTACATTCGCAGCAGTCCATAGAGGATTTTGACAAACCGTCATTTTATGGAAATAAAACTTATCATCGATTACGACTGCGGAGTTAGGATCCAGATAACGTTTATCCTTTTTATCCGTTTTTGGTTCATTTACTGGTGTCGTATAGGTTTTTGCTCTTCCAGATTTCGGATCAAAAGTAGCGTATTCAAGTTCCTCCGTTAGATGTTTATACTTTTTCTTTTGTTTTGGAGGCTTTAATTCAGCATCATCATTGCCATAAATAACAATGAATTTATTGTACTTATAAACTACTCTAACATCCATTAAATCAACGCCCTCATATTTGGCCTTTCTTTCTAGGCTTCGTGCCCACATAATTTCACCATCATTAGAAAACCGAATGGCATCTATATCTCTCTTTTTAAAAAATGAATTCGTAGCGTATACATTTTCTCCCTTCATATTACTTCTACTAGATTTTATATCTTGATTATATTCAAGGGTAGAAAAGAGTACAATACTGCTATCTGGCATTACTTCGATGTGTTCGATGTCAAATCGGGTTTGAAGAATTTCCTCTTGGGAAGGTGATTCTTTCATTCTCTTCTTCATCCTTTTTTTGGGGAATAACCGATTCACTGTGGAACGATCAAAATAGACGAATTTCACGTCTGTTTTTGACAATGTTAGATTATCTATATCAGCATAGAAAAGACCTTGTTTGTCAATTCCGGTAGTATCTTTACTTAAATCACCAAAGAAACCAATTACCCTGGTTCTATCTCCTACATTTTCATAGCTATAGTCTGTTATTGTTTTGTTTTCACCTTGCATTTTTACAACACAGTGTTCGGCTGTTTTAATGTTGGCAACAGTAAGGGAAAGGAACGATTTTGAATGCTTTAAGGGTAATTCATCAAGCTCCTTGTTCGTATACTTAACTGATGATCGAATGCAGAGGTGTCCATTCCGCAGTAGATCATATGTTGATGTAATTTGTTTAGGGTTATTTATTAATTTTTGAGGAAGAGAAATTGTTTTTAAAATTGAAGGAGATAGCTCATAATTTAAGGTTATATATTGAAACTTAATCTCACCATTCTTGAAGTATTCTGTTCCGATCACAAAATGTTCTGATTCTTCTTCCGAGATAACGACACACATCGAAGGATCAAAAATAGATTCTTGTGATTCGACTTCTTGTGTTGTTTCAAAAACCTTTTTTAGGGAGAGCCCTTTCTTCAAATTAGATTTAAAAGTTTGAGCGTATATTTCTTCTTTCCTTGTAGAGTCTGTGTTGATTAGTTTCCTCCAAAAAACAATTACCTGTTCTTCTGAAACAATAGATGTTAGATAATCCAGTGAATTGAGGGTTTTCTCGGCACTCTTATTTTCAGGAAATCCTTTTAATGGAATCATGGTATCATGAGCGACTGTGTTTTTATTTAGCGCGACCAACATGAGCTTCGCATTGTCGTATGGTTTCGACTTAGAGATATTACGTTGTAATAAATAGATCGAGGTATGACTTGTTCCAATATATTCTGAGAAGAAACCAGTTTTTTTATTCGTGAAGCGATATTTGTCGGACCATTCAAACTCCATGTATTGAGTCGATCCTAACTTATTGATACCAACAAAGGCAATGAGCAAGAGAATGCGTACATGTTTTAGATGTTTCAACTTATTGATCATTTTTCCTAGATTAACGTTGTTGACTTCTTGGTAATTTGATAAGTTTCACATCCACTCGTCTATCTTCCTGTTTCAATTCATCTGTGTAATCTCCGCTATGAATAGATTTTGCTTCTCCATAATAGTAAACAGTAATACGATTATTGAATTTGTAGTACTCAATTAACTTGCGCTGAATTGTCTCAGCTCTTCGGCGAGATAGTTCCAAATTGTAATCAAGTGAACCATCACGATCCGTATTTCCAACAAGGACAACTTCAAATTTTTCGTTTTTAGGTAAGAATTTGAATGTTTTATCCAGTTTTGTTCGTTCTTTATCTGTTAGTGAAGCTTCGTCAACATCGAAATAGATTGCTAAATTTTTGATGATGTTTTTATTTTGTAGAACAGAGTCGAGTTCATCTTGAGAAGTGATGAGTTGATCACGAATATCAACCTCAGGGTTGTCCTCTACTTGTTGTCCCGTATTGTTTGCGTCCACTTTTTCTTTTTCTTCTTGAAGATTAATTGAATTGATGTTACTTGAATCGATTGGGCAGCCAGAGTTATATACTGATCCAGGAACCGTAGGACATTTATCCATTTCATTTAAGATCCCGTCACCATCCTCATCCGTACAACAACGCTGATCATCAAGTGGACAACCATTGTTCAGTTCAATTCCTGGAACATCAGGACATCTGTCTGTTGCGTCAATTACTCCATCTTTATCTCTATCTGGGCAACCGTAGTGAATTCTTAAACCTTTTTCGTTTGGACACATGTCATTAAAATCGATTACACCATCTCCATCCGTATCTGGGCAACCTCTTGTTTTTCTTGGACCTGGATCATAAATACAAATGTCTTCTTTATCGATTATACCATCTCCATCTGTATCTGGACAACCGTTGAATTCTGGTAGTCCTGGATCGAATGGACAGTGGTCTTTTTCATCGGAGATTTTGTCTCCATCAGAATCCTTTGGAACTTTATATAAAACGTTGTAAGCTATTCCACCGAAGAAGTTTCGACTACGAGATGTTTTTTGCCCATAAAAAAGCGCAAGATTGTTTGATCCTGCAAAAATGGTAAACCCTTTAAAATTAAATCGACCTGCACATCCAACACTTACAGTCCCATTCCCTAAATGAGAAACCGGAAGCATAATTGACCAGTTACTCTTTTCGACTCTTGGTGTTATGGTTTGAATAAAAAAGCCTTTTACTTGAGTAATATCTCGTTTAAAATGAAGGGGAATAGACATGTTATAACTAACATATAGGAAAGGTCTGAAAATGTTGACGTCTAAATTTGCATGAAACGCAGCGGGCAAGTTCATTCGAAATTTTGTTGGCTCTTTTGCTGGTGTTTTTGTGCTTTGAGATGCCAGACTATCGTTTGCATAGTCGTAAGGAGATTGTATAAAGGATAGTATATTGAGTGAAGTTAAATTAACAAGTTTGTTTGCATTTGCTGTTATGGCTGGATTCGTGAAATTGTAAGAGGAGGTTGAATCGCTCAGGAACCTCAAGAAACCTAGGTCCGAAATAGAAGCAGAAGCTTTCCATTTGTATTTATTCATATCATATCGAACATTTCGTTTTGCACCATCCATTTCATAGAATTGATCTTCAAAATCTGGGCGGAATTCATAGGTTACTCCCAAGTCAAAGGCAAGCCCACGGTGTTTGTAAAAGAGCTGATTGTTGTTTTCACTGGTTCCATAGTCAGCATCAATGTTGGTAAAATCAACTTGTTGAGAGTTAGTGTCTATAAAGTCATATTGACCATTGTTCATACGGATGTATGATGCGTCAATTCCGTTTAAAATCTTTAATGAGATGCCTGCTTTTAAAAAAGTAGTGTTTCGATCAAATATTGTTCTTGCATAGGTGAAGTTATGCTCTGTAAAGTCTACGGAGTTCAATCCAAGTCCAGTCATGTCCTGAGCTGTTCCAAATATATTTTCCTCGTATTTCTTTGAAGCATTGTGCGCCCAATTGATAGGAAGCCCTTCTAGATTTTTTAAGGTACGTATTCGAAAAGAATAAGCTCCCGCATTTTTGTGATCGAACTCGTACTTGAGATTTAATATGTCGACGTTGACAGAGCTTCTAACGTATCCAGATTTTCTCGGCTCGATGTATTTAATATCACTACCATAAACGAAAAAATTGTTCGAGCTAAAGTTGCTTATTTTAGCACGGTTCGCATGAATACTGACAGAAAACTTGCTTTTTGAATCAACAATTGAAGAGGGGTTGTAAGAAGCCAAAAATGAACTTATAGTGTTATCATTAACGATACCTGTATACTGAGTTTGGGCGGTTACTTTCGAAGGATTAAGTAATATTAATGAGAACAGCATCGCAAAGAACGAGGGAATCATTTTAGGTAAATTCAGGTCTATTTTAAACATAAGTAGATTATTCAATTAGGTGAATTTCGATATCCAATTTTTATTTTTTCAATTAAATGGATAATCTCAATTAAAAGGTAATACGCAAACTTAAAGAAAACAAATTTAATCGTCAATGTGCTGCTTAGAATTATAGTAAATGGAATTTATCAAAATCCAAGATTAAATTGGCTTTTACTAAAACTTAATAAACACCCTCATATAATTCTAACCGACCATAATTTTCGCTAACATGCCCATCTAACCGATCACTTATTGAGCTTCCAGTTATTAAACCTGTTCCGACATCAGAAACAAAATAGATTCCGGCAAATATAGCTCCTACTCCGGTTGTAGATGCGCCGATAAAAAAAATATTTACAGCGTGAGATGGCTTGATTTCTCCTGAGAGACCGATATCAGCAACAAGCAGAACCTTTCCAGCATATTTCATAGTTCCAGCTGCTATAGCTTTTCCTTTAGAGGCTGTTTGAAATGCTGCTCTGTGGCCTTTAACAATATTGTTTTTCCAATGGGATGCCCCATTTTTCATTTTCTTCCAAGGATGCGTAACGGTTCCGTTTTTTTGAAGATGCCACAATTCATTGGAGGTAATTAATTTTGTTCGCCTAATGTTTTCCAAATCGACTATGCCTGAGGCATAGCTTAGTCCCTTATGAATACTTTGATATGGGAAACCTTGATTTTTCTTCGCTTCGCTTAACGTTTGATTATGAGGGCCTACTGATCTTAATTGGTGTGGCCTGTGTACGTATACTTTATCAATACGGGATTCAAACAAATTTTGATCAACGTTTCTGCAAGTCAGCGATCTATATGGGGGAAGTATTGGTTCGGGTGGGAGCTTTTCTGCTACCATATATACCATAGTAGGCATTACAATTTCTATTTTCTGACCAATGTGTAACATTCTTGGGTCGAGACCAGGGTTTAATTCTTGCAAGGTTCCATAAGGAATACTCCATTCATTTTCTAGGTCCCAAAAGGTATCTCCTTGCTTAATCGTATAGAGATTTTCTTCGTTCATAGTGGTTGTTGTGTATTAATTCTCTTAAAATACAATTTTATTTTACTCGGATTGGAATTATGATAAAATTCTCAATAATAAAGAGGGGAGAAAGGGAGGGTTACAATTCTGAATGATTTTATTACTTGTTATACTTTCTTTGGGTTAGCTTTCATACTTCAAGAAAATTCGAAACCATCAAATAAGGCATATAATTACCTAAATTCTCGTTGTTTTTACTCTAGGATTTAGGAGTCAATAGATTTTTATGCACCTTTTATCACTAATTTTATTTCGGAGCGATCCGAGCTTGTTATTCGGATGAAGTAGACTCCATCAGGAAATGGGGTGAGATCAATTGTCTTGTCTTTTATGTGTCCAATTAATGCTTCACCTGTTGAATTAATAACTGTAATATCCGCTGATGAATTTATGCCAGATAAATATATCAGTCCTGTTGTAGGACTAGGGTAAATTAAAATATTTGATATTGCTTCATTTGAAAGAACCGATGCTTCGTTAGATAAGTGAAATTCAAAGAAATCAATTATGCGATTATTATAGTGGCTATGAAATTTATGATCGGCATTCATGATTTTAATTTGATTCTCACAATCAGTTATTGATCCTGATGATAGGCCTAAACCGCTAAATAAATTGTTGGGTAATTGTGAATTATCCTGAATAAGTAATTTGTTATCTGAATCTAGTAATGAAGGAGTATTTAACATTCTTTGATAAATCGAGTCTGAGTTTTCAGGTGATACTAATAGATCAGTGGTTCGAATAAACCTATCCGGATAAACGGGTGTTTTTTTATGCCAATGAAGTTCTGAAGAAATTCCCCTAGAAATTAACGCATTATGATTGTTGATTACCATAGTCGGATTGGCTGATTCATGCTGATCGTTTTCAGATTGAACAAAAATTACTGGCGTTGCATCCGGCCGATTCGCATAAATGTCATAAAAACCGTTTCCTGTCATATGACCCGAGGCATTGAATTGGAGCGCTGCAGCGCAAAGATCAGAGAAGTTTGCACCATTCGAAACGCCTAAAGAGAAAGTTGGAAAGTCAACAGGCAAGTTAAGACGGTTAAATATAGTGTCCTTTAATGCTTCGATTAATTTTATATCAATGTTGTTCGCGGCGTTATCACTTAAAGGATTATTTATTTCCCATCGTAATTTTGCATTACCATCCTGATCTCCGTGGGTTTTTTCATTAGCTTCAGTTGCAATCATTATATAATTTCGATTTGCCCCTGCTTTAAAGAATGATTTTTTTTCGAAATCATTCTCAAAACCAGCTCCAGAGCCACCCGTACCATGAAAGCAGAAAATTACACCAATTGGGTTTTGCGGGATCCGATAATATATTTCTTTTGTAGTGGGAACTTGAATTCCATTATTCATCCCGGGTAAGGAGATTGTTTCGTTTCCCGTAATAACGTTTGACGAAAGATCAACAAATTGGGAACTTGCGTTAATTGTCCCAACGTTTGAATTTTGAGGTACTATTATTCTGGTTAACCACTCATTTGATTCCAGCATATAATTAGTGGCGGAACCTTGCCAAGAAGTAAAAGAATAGTTTTGAAAATTTGGATTAGCCCATATATAAATAGTATCTCCTTCATTATATGTACCTGTTCCAAATCCATTTGATACATTGAGGTTAAACGATTGGCTCCAAACCGTAACGAAAAAGCTTATACAAAATAGTAGTGATAATAGTTTTCCCATATTTTATTGTCTTACAATAGTTAAGACAGCTCTAAGTCCAGAAGGTTTAAATTCGGCATGCTGTTTTTTTAAATGAAAAACAGTAACGGTTTATTAAGTTTTGCGGTTTTTAAATCATGTTATGTTCTTCTTTTAATTTTCCATTAGTATGATATAAATACCGTAATGCCCCATATTCAAAAGTGTTAAAGGCTATAATCACAGTTGTTTTTTGACCTAAATGGTATTTGGATTTCTCGTGCAATAATTTTGAGTTTGGAACAGTAGAAAGATATAGAATTTAGTTCTCAGGAGGTTGCTATCGTTTTAGAGACCTAAGGATTTCTCCATTTAGATTCAAAACATCTATTTGTTCCTTGTTTCTTGCTACTATTAATGTTGAGTTCGATATATAATCATAAATGGATCCTTCATAGATAAATGGTGTGATAATTTCGCCGTTTGAATTGATTATTGCCGCTGTTTTATCTTTCCAGATTACTCCCCAATGTTTGTTTTGAATTAACTTTTCATATGGGCCATCAATAAATTCCAAATTTGAATCATATCTGCTCCATAAACTATCTGATTTCAACCAAACACTTTTTTCATTTAAAACAATATCATCGAAATAGATTGTATCTATTGATTCGAACCTGGAATTCTTTATTTGGATTTGTCGATCTGGCGAATTAAAGAAATAGTAATTGTTAATCTTCCAAGGTAAGATTGCAACATTATATGTTCTCCATAGAGTATCGCCCTTCGAGTTGTATACGTAGGTTTCCAGATTGTTATTTCCACCTCTACACCCAATAATCGCATTATCCAACCCTTCTTTAATCCTTTCATATTCAAATGGTATAATTGTATCTCCTGAAATGGAAATACACCCCCAATTTTTCGATCCTGAATATGTATAATTATTATCCGCGGTTCGGACTTGCAGTGTATCAATGAAGTAACTTTGATCAGAAAGTATGTTTGGATGGAATCTATTATCCATTTTATAGTGGTGTATAATTTCACCGGAAGTGTTATAAATGATTAGGCTGTCATTTTTTATTCCATAAAAAGATGAGTTAAAGAAATATGGGGATAAGTCATATCCAAGATAATTATCCAATGCTGGATAAATAATCTCTTGAAATGAAGTATCAATTAACCCATATTTTCCATCTTTTTGAACGAGCGCATAGTTATTTTGGAAGGAATAAATGTTGTCGTATTTTAATTGTGTGGTTGCACATCCACATAAAAACAACACTGTTGTGAACATTATACTATAGAGACCTTTCATTATTACGGTTAGTTTATTTTGTCACATTTTTGGATAAATTGACCTAATTAATAGTAGAGATTTATTGGAATGGCTCTAATCGAAGGAATCCGAATTCTCCATTATCTACGGCAATTATAACACCTCCATCAGACGTAAGATCTATATCTTCTCCCGCCCAATCTTTTCCTTTATCTCCTCCATATGTGCATTGCCATTCAACCTTACCTATTGAGTCGTATTTAATAGTATATACATGCCAAGTGTTAGAATTGTCGCCATTATTTCCGCACCTTCTTCGATAGCGCCCATATTCATCTCCTGTTCCTGCAACAACAATGCAGCCTCCGTCATTTGTTGATTGTATCCCCCAGGCTTCATCATGAATAAACTTAGGTTTAAACCCCCTGGGATTACCAGTTGTTGCACTCCATATTTGAGATCCATTCGTGTTAATTTTTAACGTGTGCGTATCCCAGTTTTCAGTACCTGATAATGTATGACCGGTTAAGAAAATAGATCCATCAGCAGAGATGTCCATACCAAAACAGTGGTCTGCGTTTGCACCACCAAACTTCTTAGACCAAATTACATTTCCCACATTATTTATTTTAATTAAACCGTAATCATTAGCGCCATCAGTTAAGCCTGAAATAAAGGATTCATTGTTGTAGGATTTAATTCTATACGGATGTGATAGCGCTAAATCCGCTCCACTAATTTTTTCTCCTTGAGTATTTAGAAACGTGATGTAGCCTTTTCCTTGAGTGTAGAATGTATTTCCGTCGTCTTCAGCATTCTTATAACCAATAGCAGTAATTCCACTTGAAGTAATTACTGCATGTTCAAAGGCATCGCTTCCTCCATTGTTAATTGAACGATTAAAAATTACTGATCCATCTGTTTTGTTTAACTTAATTAATGCGCTGTTTTTATTTAGAGCCCCACAAATGAGATATCCATCATTAACTTCTAATGCAGAATTACCCAAGTTATGATTGCCTTCAGATATTTCTTTGCTCCATAGAAGGGAACCTGAGCTATTTGTTTTCTGAATTAAAATTTTGGAAGATTTAGATATTGAACCTGTTTCGCCAACTTGAAGGAAACCTCCATCTGAGCAGGTTAAAATAAAATGTCCATGTGATTCTTCTTCGGACCCTTTATGTGAAGTGAACCATTTTTTTTCTGGAGTATTTTGGTATACTGAAATGTTGCAGTCGTCATTGACTTTACGACAGCTGGAAACCAGTATAATGCTTAATGTTAGTCTTACGATGTGTTTTAAACGTTGTTTGGTCATGGTTAAATAACGGACCTTGGTTGAGGATTATTTTACTATAATATAGAGTAACAGATGATCTTTTTTACCTTTTAGTTGGTCTGGCCTTCTTGTACATGAATAATCTAAACTGGAATCAGCTTCTAAAATATAGCGTCCTTTCTGCTGCGGAGCATCAAAGGTAAAAGTTATATTTTTAGAAAAATCTGTATTGGTAAATCCACTATATATACATTGAATAAATTCATCTTTGATTCCAATATAGTATTGCTGAATGCATGCAGGACAATGAGCACTCTTATATTCAGAGGACCATGTTGCAGTTAAGGTTACCTTTTCACCTGGTTCCACAGTAATTCTTGTAACCTCTTCATTGTTTACATAAATAGGTGAAAATTTTAATTCTCTATCTCCGTGATTTAGCACTTGATTGAATGAAACCTGTTTTTGTTTAGTTGGTTTGTTCTCATTTGGTTTCAATGCCTCTTCGAATGAATAGAACTCGTTAGAAGGTCCCCATATACCTAGAATGGCATTATTAGAATCAATTACTGCTTTAGCTGTTTTGTATGTTTTAAAATACGGACAGTTCTCAGAAACCTTAAAAATTAAAGGGGATGTTGTTGGGTATAAGCTCCAAGATCTATTCGCATTATTTTCCCATACATAGGTTCCATTGTCATCTTTTTTTATAGTTACATAGTGCCAATTATTTTTTCCGCCAGCATCGTATTTATGGCATTCATAATTACCTTCAATATTTATGTCTTTATTGAAGGAGTTCAAACGTTGGCCAATGCAGAGTTTAGAGGTAGCAATGATGATGATGAGTATATATATGTGCTTTTGCATAATTATAGGTTTTGTATTTATTGAAGTAGATTTAAATTTTGCCTCTCTTTTGAAAGTATAACCAATTTTAGTTGTTTTTGTTTCATTTGTTTCACGATTTACTTTTCTCAGCAAGTTATTGTTACCAACTTGAGAAGCATAGCATTTATTCATGATGATTTTAAACAGGCTTTGGTGTCTATGTATCACTTTGCAAAAACCAATATTTTAAAATCATAAAAATAGGGGGAGTTATATTTTACCTTCCTGTATTCGTGATGAATGCCACCGATTTCTTCTTCAGATAATTTCCAATTTCTAGTTAATTCAACCGAATACTCGATTTTGAATGATTGAGATATACAAATCAAGCAAAATCACTTCATTTTTGAGAGTGCCTGCTTAACTGCTGTCCTATTTTCTAATGTAGAAAACCGTATTTGGAAGAGATAAGTAGGAGGCATAAAATACATGTAAAATAAAACACACAAATGAAAAAGATCAAGATTATAGCAACCATTTTTATGAGTGCAGTTTTGCTTTCTTGTGGAAGCTCCTCGATTAGTAAAGAAGCAAATGCAGATGGTTTTGCTTCAATAGAAACTGATGTGAAGAACCAATTTGGCAGTGAGGCTTATTACACGGATTTTGTTGTCACGTATGATAAATCTATTGGAAACATAATTTCAACAACAGTAACGGACGATCCTGAATCACTAAAAATGGGAGAATGGAATCAAGTACAAGGGGCTTGGAATCAAACTTCAGATGTTACTATTGAATTACCAGAAGGAACTAAGGCTACCGATTTTATGTTTCAATTGGATGATGAAATAAATCTCAAAACACTTGGTGGATTGATAGAGAAATCCATGAAGAAATTGAAGTTAGATAAGAAGATAGAAAACCCAAAATTAGAAATGGCCTTCATAAAATTCCCAGACGATGGAGACATTTCAGAAACAGAATATTGCGTAAAATTAGAACCTGAAAATGGTGGTACTAGCTTCAACTTTAGCTATAAATTGAATAGTGAGTTGATCGAAATGGATTATTAATCCTAGCATATATGAATTCAGAACCACTTTACAAGTCAAGTCTTTCTTTAAATGCTGTAGTTAGCCTAAAATCACTTTATGTATAGAATAATCGTAACGCTTATAGCACTCATGCTTGGCATGGCGGGACATGCTCAAAAAACTCCTGTAGAAATTCAGAAACGGAAAAAACGGAAAAAACGGAAATTTCATCCAAAACTATAGAAAAAGGAAAAAAACCGCCGGGAGGTATACAAAGACAGAGGTTATCTCAGGTTAGCCATGCTGAACTTAAAAAAGAGCTGGATGCAGGACGCACATTAGCGGTAGAAAGCCGATTGAAATTCACTTTTGATGGAAAGTATGATATCAACTCAAATGTGTACCTGATCTATAACATATATGATAAGAACAAATCAATTGTCGGGAGTTCAAATAGTGCAGGATTAACTGTGGGAGGTGCTCAAGCCTTGAGCTACACCTATGATGATAATCGATATCTAATGGACCTTAGTGGATTGAATCTTTCGCAAAATGAATTTTATACACTGGAAGTAATAGATACAAAAGGAACCAAAAAGTACTTGAAATTTATCTTTAAATATTAGTAGGAATGCAATACAAAACAATCCAACGAAAAGAGAGAATTAACAAATGGTTAAGTGTAATGTTGATTTATGCATTATTCTTCCAAGAGTTAATACCATTTGTTCACTCCATGAACGAAATTGAGTTTGGTGAAACACTGAAAGTAAATGAATCAGCTGTCAATGCATCATTGTTTGAAAATAAGATTTTAAACTCTAAAAATCTTAAAGAGAAAAATCGAGGGATTGAAAATTTTGATGAATTAGAAGAGCAGGAGATATCCCTGGCGGTTTCTGGTGGTCCTGGACAAACAGAATCTTCTGGGTTTTCGTTAGGAACTACGGATGGACTTGTAGATAAGTTTACGGGAGACTTCACCTATTCTATTCCTTTGATGAGTGTAGAAGGATATCCAATTGTGATTAACTACAATTCTAATGTTGGGATGAATACAGAAGCTTCTTGGGTTGGGCTTGGATGGGATTTGAACGTGGGTTCTATCTCTAGAGAAATGCGCGGTTTGCCTGATGAGTTCAACGGTGATCAGAAGATTGTAAGAAAGATTAACCAGCTGGAAAGCACAAATGATGGGGGTAAGTTTGGAGGCTATGTTGCTTGGAGTAAACCATCTGCTCTTTTTGACTACAACAATTTCCCTACTGTTCAACTAACTGCTCTTTTTGGGGGATATCAAAATACTTATACGGGATTTGGTAAAACTTTCGATTTTGGGTTGCAATCTAGTATCTCAATTGGCGAGGATATTCAATTTGCGCCATCCTTTGGAACAGGATTTAGCATTGATTCTAAGAATGGATTAGGTAAGAACTCTAATTATGGACTGAGCCTTTCCGGGAAAAAGAAAACAGAATCTGGGGCTAGTATGGGCATGGGGGGATCTTTAACCTATGGTAAGAACTACAATTCACGAGCTGGGATTATTAATAAATCACTTGGATTTGGAGCTAATGGAAATTATTCGGGGTTACGCGGGAATAGCCTAAAACCGAGTTATGGAACAAGCACAGCATTGATGTACGGATCGGTGACAAGTGTTCCCTCTAATCGATATAATGGTACAGGTAGTAGTTTTCGATTTCAACTAGACTTATCGAATGAGAAGAAAATGAAAAATGTATTGTTTACCGCTGGTATTATTACTCAAATTTATACTTCTACCAATAGTGTTGATTTTGGAGATGCTGCACATTCTCAATCGCAAGAAATAGATCAACCTGCTTACGGATACTTACATTCTTCCAAACGAAAAAATGCAAAGAGTGACGAATTGGCTCTGATGGATTTTAATCGAACAAATGATTTCGAATATTCCGAAGAGATGAAGAATTTAGCTTTCTCATTTCAGACCTATGATATTTTTCGTGCAAGTGCCTTAGGAATGTCGGGAACGTTTCGTGCAAGACGAAATGATGTTGGAACATATTATGATCCAAATGTTAAAAATGAGACGAATGGAAACAGCGTAGATGTTTCTGCGGGAAATATTGTACTTAGTGAGTTGGAGCCTTTTACTAATAAAGTGGGGCTTGCTTATGGACATCAGGATGGGGATGCTGAATCTGGGAATTGGTACCTGTCTGGAGATGGAAACATACTCAATTTTGAAACTGAGGATTCGGGGAATAGTTTTGACGAGAGCACTTATTTTAAGGCTTTGGGAGAATCTACAGTGGAGGACTTATCTGCGCTTGAGGCGTTAGGAGGAGAGCAAGTGTCGCATTTTCCAACAGTTGAAACGATTAGTAATAATATTGGACAGTCTAGTGTCTTAAAGAATGAGGATGGGACATCTACATTACCGCTAGATGGAAATAACATTAATAACTCAAATGAAAGACCAATTGTTGCGACCTGTTTCCTGCCAAATACGGCGGAACAGGCTGCTTCTAGCTCTTCGGTGTATCAAAGCCATGAAGAAAATGATTTCTTATCAGGAAATACAACATCTATAAATCGTATTGACGAGAATAACGATCGAGATCGAAACCATATTTCTTCGATTGAAATTGTTTCAGCGGATGGACTCCAATATACTTATGGAATTCCAGCATATACTTTGGAGTCAAGCCAAGTGTCTTTTGCAGTAGGAAGTGGAGCGGGGTTGCCAGAAGGCCGACCAGTGGATCCGGAGACAAATTTAGTACGCTATAATTTATCTGATAATGGTATCTCAAATCAATTAGGAAGAGGTCATAATTATGACAAAACAACAACACCCGCGTATGCGCATTCATTTTTGCTTACGGAGATGCGCAGTTCCGATTATGTAGATTTAGGTGAACCTGGATTATCTGTAAATGACATTGGTTCGTACTACAAAATCAATCATACGCAATACTATTGGAAGACAAGTCAAGGCGGTTCCGATCCAAGGCCATCAAATCCATATCGTTGGAGATTTCCAATCAGTGATGATCAAGGGACTCAAGCTTTTCATAATGAAGGTTTCGAAGGTTCAAACCTTGATGATATGGCCAACTACACATATGGAGAAAAAGAAATTTGGTATACGCACAGTGTAGAAAGTAAAAACTTTGTTGCCGAATTTGTATTGGAAGATAGAGATGATGCATGCGGAGTACTGGATGAAAATGGAAAGTTAGACGCAGATGCTAAATTGAAAAGGTTAGCTAAGATTGTTCTATATAACAGATCGGAAAGAAGAAATAAAGGAGGAAATGCAATTCCTTTGCAGACGGTAGAGTTCATTTATGATTACTCTTTATGCAAGAATGCTCCAGGTAATATTCATACCTATTCCGCGAATTCAGATCATGATAATTCAGGTAAACTAACCTTAAAGGGGATTCGAGTGTATTCTGGGAACTCTGTAGAAGGAGGACTTTCAAAATATGCTTTTAATTATGCTACTGGAGATCAAAACCCTGAGTTTAATTACGCTGATGTTGACGGTTGGGGGAATTTTAAAGAAAACGATCCAAGTCGTCCAAATCATATTCTTCCTTATGCTTCGCAAAACGATCTTGAAGCGAATGCAAATATTAACGCTTGGAAACTAATGTCGATTGAGAATCCAATGGGAGGAAAGATCGAAGTGACGTATGAAGCAGACCGTTATGTGCGAGTTCAGAATAAGCGTCCAATGAAGCATTTGGATATCTATGGGATGACAAACCTAATTGAGTTCTTACATATTGATACGCAATCGGAATGGGATATGAATCAACAACCTGTTTCTTCTGAGTTTAGAAAAGACTTTGGAGGTTCGGGGTTATTAGATTTTTTCTCTACAAACGGATATTCCAATAATGATTTCCAATTGTTTGCGAATGCGGCCATTTTAAACTCGGGGTTTGCACAATACCCTGAAGAGTTTGGGAGATTTGACGGTAATTTTGTACCAAATAATGTGATTGTTTTCAAACTGGAGGAGGCCTTGAGTAATACGGATTACTCAACAAAAGAAGAGGCTTCTCAATTTGTACGGGATGCTTATTTCAAAAATGGAAATGGACCAACAACTTATTTAGATGAGCTTTTATTCAAAATGCATGTGAATGTTAAAACAGAGGATAATGAAACAATCCGTGAATTTATTCCTGCATTTGCCAAAATATCAAAGGATTATAATCACGCGTTTTCAGGGAAGTTACCGTTTGATGATGGTTTCTCAGCAATTGGGGTAATGCCTCCTGAAGTTGCTGGAGGAGACTATGAATATGGTTACGTAGTGGTAGATCCCGTAAATTCTGGCGCAAGAGAGTTAAAGAATTCGAAAGGAAATGATAAAAATGGGGTTTTGTTGCATCCACTCCAACGAAGTGCATTGGATTTTGTAAGGCAGAATCTTCCAGATCAAGTATATGGAAGTTGCGATGGATGTGATACTGATTTATCTATCGATGCCGCGGCGTTTTTTGGTGGAGATATATACGAATACATGATCAATGCAGGATATGTTGCCAGTTTTGAGCAGGATTACTCCACGATGAGATTGTATGCACACAACAATCAGAAATATGGAGGGGATGCACGTGTTCAAAAGATTACCTATAAGGATAATTGGAGTACAATTTCTAATGAATATGATAGTGAATACAGCTGGTTTTATGAATACAAATCGGCAGAAGATGCATCTGGAGTGGCATCGTATGAACCAGGAGCGATTATCGATGAAAGTCCTTTTTATCGTTGGGATACCTATGTGAATGCAAGTCAGAAATTTCCAGATGAAACAAAATTTACTCCAACTCCAATTACAGGAGCTTTATTCCCGATCCCAACGGTTGGATACGCAAGTGTAAATGTAAGGTTTAGTGGTGGTTTAGATTACGGATATTCGAAGGCCGAGTTTTATACGGCAAATGATTTCCCGACAGTTGAGAAGGTGACAACAATAGATATAAATCATGTCAAGAGAAGGAATATCCTATCTGGAAATTCTGTTGATTTGTTTGGTTTATCTCAAGGGTTCATCATTGAAACGAATGATTTTCATGGAAAACCCAAAGAGTTCCTAGTGTATGATAAGTATGAGAATGTACAGTCTCGATCTACCTACATCTATAATGATTTAAACGAAAAAGTGGCAGTCATTGATCGCGAAGGAATTGTAGAAAGCGAGAATATTGCCATGGAATATGATATTCACGCCGATGCTAGATTCTCTACGAATGAATCACGTTCGTTAAGCTTTGGATTAGAATTGAAATTCAATCCTACTTTTGCACCCTTTATGTTGCTTCCAACATTTTCAAGGCAAAAACGTGAGCAAGGGTTTTTCTCTAATACACTTGTGAAGCACATCAATCGTTCGGCGGTTGTTAATAGAATTGAGACAGAGTACCTAAACTCGATAAATACTGCGGAAAACATGCTTTACGATAAGTATACAGGAAGTGTATTGTTATCGAACTTAACGGATGAATATGGAGATAAGCTTTTCTCCATGAGTTATCCTTCTCATTGGTACCATAAAGAGTTAAGAGATCTCTACGTAGCAGAGGATCGTGTTTTTAATGGAATGTCAATTGTTGGCGCTTCTCTAGATTTATCTTCCGTTTCTGAGGATGTGTTTACTCCAGGAGATCGAATTTTTGTTTCAACAACACAAGGCGGAGCATCGGCAGAAGCATGGATTTTGTCAATAACTGGAAATCAAGCAGCATTGATTCATGAAAGCGGACAAGTGTACTCAGGACTTTCAGGGAATGTGGATGTTCGAATTGTGAGTTCCGGAAGAAAGAATCGTTTGATGGAAAACATACAAACAATTACAACGAAACGCCCAATTGACGTCCCTGTTTCTGGAGCATTCTCTTTTCCAGAAAATGAAATTATTTCATCTTCAGTAATCTCATATAGAAACAAAAACAATATTCGCTGCCGAGAAGATTTTGAAGCACCAAAGCAGAACAATGAAGTAGTACTAAATGGTCCTTTTAATCCATACTTGTACGGTGTAAAGGGGGATTTAGTACTAGATGGTCAGTTTGCATGGCAATCGGAACGAAAGAATGCGTTGCATGAGCATAAGACACGATTTGATGGGGCATACACAGACTTTATTCCATTTTACAAATTGAGTAATGGTATTTGGTATAAGATTGATGAATTAAATCATCCGAATCATATTGCCGCAGATGAGTATCAACTTTGGAGAAAACTCGGAGAAGTAACGCGATATGATGAATATGGAAAAGCACTTGAAAGTCAAGATCAAATTAACGTACATTCATCCGTGTTGTATGGGTTTAACAAAGAGTTGAATTTACTTCCAGTGGCTCAGGCCGTAAATGCACGTCAACAAGAGATTGCATTTGATGGGTTTGAAGATTACTCGTATTACGAGAATGTAACATTAAATAATGAAGAGAGACATTTTGATTTTCTAGAATCAATAGGAACAAATGGTGTTAAAATAAATGACAGAGTTCGTCATAGTGGGCTCTCCTCATTGGAAATAGATGCTGGAGCGAATGCGGTTGTAACCAAGAATATTGGAACGGATTGCTCATCGCCTGTTGAATCAACAAAAGAGCAATTTATTGCAGAAGAATGTCTATGTGTCATTCCATTTGAACCTACTGCAGGAGAATATATCATTGGAGCTTGGGTGAAAGTTGGAGAGAATCGAAATACGACTCAATATGCTGGAGTGGCTATTGAAGTTACGATCTCAGGGCAGCCACCAGTTTTTGTTTATCCAAAGGGTGCAATCTTAGATGGTTGGCAACGTATGGAGGGTGAATTTACGATTCCTTCCAGTGTTTCGGGATCAACGATAATGGTTCGTTTGTTAAACAATACAAAGTCAGACCAAGTATATTTTGATGACCTGCGAATACATCCATTCCTTGCAGGAATGACAACTACTGTATACGACCCAAAGACTTTGCTTCCGATGGCAACGCACGATGGATACAATTTTACGACCTATTTCAATTATGATGAAAACTTGAATCAAGTTCGTGTTCGTGTAGAAACGGTTGAAGGTATTCAAACAATCTCTGAAACAGAATTCGGAGGACAGAAATCATTTAATATTAATTCGAAGCAATAAGACGATGAAGAGTTTAATAATTGTATTAATAGGAGTTTTCTTCGGTACGCAACTATTTGCTGGGCAAGAAGAATATAGTTCTCGAATTGAGGGGACTGACATTTTTATTGGAGCGACTAATGAGGTATATGATGTGATGTATTATGACATGAGCATCAGTCCGATATGGTCTAATCATTATACCAACCATCGGGTAAACAATTTTGTAAGGTTGGGTTTGAACCCTGAAGTGATTCAGTCAGGTGTTTTTTCGGCAGAATTGGAATTGCGCGTGAGTTACGAAGAATGGACCCCATTCGGTTTCGTAACTAGCGTAGAAGATCGAACATTAAGTGTGAATTACAACGATGATGGAACACTTCAGATTGATGATTTATCCACGTTTTCATTTGAAGGAGGACATCACGTAAATGTTGAGGTTTTAAACATTTCACCAGGAGTTGATGTCAGTAATTTGTTCCTGGAAACGAGTATTGAGATAGAGCGTTATTATTCGTTTGATGGAGGATCTGTAACGGGGGCTTCCTATACGTTTGCGGGAACCAATAACAGTTACATTCAATTTGATTGGGATGTAAAAATAGGCGCCGAATATTATGAATTGGAATTTGTTCACATTCATGATTACACTTTTGATCCTGCTGTTTTTCAACCAATGACCGCGTTGAGTTATGATTTTTATCTGAATTCGACAAGAGTTGCAATAAAAGATAATTCGTACAAAATCCCAGCGATATTTGATCATGGCTATGTATTATTTCGTGTGCGTCCAATTGGAGTTCAAGGAAGTAATTTTGATAAACGTTATGACGGCGCATGGAATGCAACAGAAAATGGTATTGTTGCCTATTTCCGAATTGATCAAAGGATTCCGGTTGGTATTGAATACGATGTGAATATGAATTGGGCGCATCAAATTGGTTACGCAGAAGATGGTAAACGATTTGAAGGAATTAGTTTCATGGATGGTTTGGGCAGAGGCCGCCAATCTGTATCGCACAATACAGCGACGGAACAAGCCATTGTGTCCAATGTTTACTATGATGAATTGGGACGTCCGGCAATCAGTGATTTACCAACTCCTGTGAATGGAAACGAATTAAAACATTACTATAAGTTTAATCGCCCAGAGAGTGATTTAAATGAGTCGTATCAAGCGATGTATTTTGATGATGGAAATGTTGTGAATGATCCCAACTGTGAAGTGACAAGTGCAGGTTTTTCTCAAAACTATGGAGCAGGAAAGTATTACTCTCCAAATAACAGTGATTTAGATGGAGAGAATGCGAACATTCCCGATGCTGAGAAATTCCCGTTTAGTCGAGTGACCTATTTGGATGATTATACGAACCGTGTTAAACGTATCGGTGCTTTTGGAAATGATTTGAAGATTGGTTCAGGGAAAGAAACAAAGATGATTTATGTTTCTCCGAATCAAACAGAATTGAATAAACTCTTTGGTTCAGAGGTAGGTCATTACTCGCATTATCAGAAAATGATTACAATTGACGCGAATGGACAAGCGTATGCCCAATATACGGATATGGCGGGTCGTGTGGTAGCGAGTTTTATGATCGGACCTTCGCCTTCGAATATTGAAGCAATTCAAGATAATATTATAGCACCTTCGACGGTAGATCTATTGCTTAACGGTAATTTTCAAACAACGAATGCTGCACCTCCATCAACTACGTTGACACACTACGAGTACTTTGCAGAGGATGATACGTACACATTTAATTATGGATTTACTCCAGCTCAGTACGAATTGACATGTTTGCCTGCAAATATTTGTTTTGATTGTGTCTATGACCTTTCAATTAGCATTACAGATGATTGCGGCGTTGAAGTTTTTGAGAGCACTGTTTCTGTAAACGGAACAACATTCGATGAACTATGCAATGGTGCTTCTACACACGCGATGAATGAGCAAATTAGTCTTTTAGCAGGACGCTATGCAATTGAGAAAACACTTACAATTAATCAAGCAGCAATCGACGAGTATTGGTGTACGTTTATAGATAATTCAACGTGTTTAACTCCGTTGAGTGAGCATTTTAATGCTTTGTACACAAATGAAGATTTTGATAATTGTAATGAAGATGAGTTGCAAGAGAGTTTGAATGCGTGTGAAGCAGTTAGAGAAATCATGCTCGAAGATGTTTCTCCAGGGGGGCAATACGCCCTATACACGGATTTAGGAAGTGATTATACTCCAGCGGATGTTGCGTCACAAGCCGTGTTGAATAATTGGAATACTGGCCAGTTTTATGATGAACAAGGAGTGTTGTTCACTCCGGCTAACTTGAAAGATTTTGTGGACAATTTCCTTCCCGAATGGGCAGATCAACTTCTGTTATTTCACCCTGAATATTGCTATTTAGAGTTTTGTGAGTTAAATCAAGCTTCGGACACCTATAATGAAGGAATGTTGTCAACCGATGAATTTGATGTTGCATTGACAACCGGTTATTTTGAACCCGTTTCTGCTCCAGCTCCAAGCAACGTTTTTGATGGAGGGCCAGATCCAGCTGTTTTAGATCCATTTTTTAATGGCGGACAAGGGACGGCTTATCTTTCTGGTGCAGGAAATATGAGTGATTTGATGAGTAGTTACTCAACTTATACACTTACGAATGGAGTTAATATTCCAATTACCATGTGGGAATACGCAGTTCTAATGGCATATGGGACTCCAGATTTTAATGACATTACGGCATTACGTGATTTTCTGGATCATTGGGATACAGAACAATGTAACAATGATGATTTAGTTTGGATTATCTTCAGAGCGGCATACCTTGAAGCGAAGTCATCCTATTTTTATCAAGCGCAACAAGATCATGTAGCGGCAAATGCTTGTTCAAACGAATGCATTGGTTCTTCTGATCCGGGGTGCTCTGATTATGCACAAAAAGTTCCACGTTTTGGAAATGCTGCATTGCAAATTGGAACAAGTAACATTTCAATAGCAGATTTGTTACAAACCAATAGTGGTAGTCAGGCACAAGCGTTGATAAATGCGCAGATGGCAGCGGGTTGTCAGCAATATGCAGAACAAGCTGCATCCGATTGGATGAATTTATTATCTGGATGTGATTTTGTTGCAAATGGAGTAAACATCGTAGATCTTGAAGCGGATATGGTAGCATTGATAAGCTCTGCTTGTGATGAAAACAATCCGCAGGGAGCAAGTACAACACCGAATCCAATTCAAACTTCAAATGGAGTAACGGTAAGTTCTTTGGAAGAATTGTTGGCCGCTTACGGTTTAACAGAATCGAATTTATGTACCGATTTATTGATTTCCACACCTGGAGTGTATCAAACGGCTGAACAAGCAATTGCTCAGTTGGAAAAACCATTGGATGTATGTGGTTGTGATCAAGTATTGGAAGCTGAATTAATCGCAAATGACCTTTCCATTTCCCCAGAAGAAGCACTCGCTCAGTTAACAGGTATCGATTTAGCGGATGTAGATTATATTATTTGTGCTTGTTCAGAAAGGGAACCATCTTGGACGCCAAATTATGCGTGGCCATCTGGATCAAATGCAGCCTTGGAAGCAACAGGAATCACAATCCCAACACAATTGTCGTGTGACGAGTGTGAAGTGGACTGTGCAATGATCAATGCGGACATCTCCACATTAGAGGCGCGATTTAACATCAATGATTTTAGCAGTGCGGCTAATTATGAAACAATTCTAACGAATTACCTTAATGTGCAATATGATTATACGCTTCCATTTGAATCCTATGAAACATTCATTGGGCAGTGTGGTGCAAGTCCATCTAATCCATATTGTGAAGTAAATCCTTTCTTATACAATTGGGTGGAGGCAATGAATCTGATTGCGATGCGCGGACAATTACTGAATGACAATACATCTCAAGTTGTTTTGTCTGATGAAAACATCGTATTTGCCAATACAGGTTTCAAAGAATCTAATTATTGGTCTTCACAAGCAGGAAATGTGCTAAGTATGCACTACGGACAAACAGGTGGTAATTGCACAATTGAATTAACGACAGATCTTGATTTTTCATCCATCGTTGGATTTGGAAATGTGGTTCCGTTAACGACAAACTGTTCGGGAAATAATGAGTTTGAGGTAGAAGTCAAATACATCGATTGTGGTGAGATAAAGACAAGTTATGAGAAGGGGCTTTCAAACTGTTTTGAAGTCACTACATGCGTTTGTGATCCAACTGGTTTGGTATTATGTGATGAACTTCCTGAATTGTATAAGGACCCATGTTACGAACCACGTTTAAGTCAGATGTATCAAGATGCCATAGCGGCATATGAAGCGGAAGTGTTAGAGGCATATGCAGATTTTACAAAGGCGTACAATGAGCAATGTTCTGAAGCATTTTCAACGGAAAACTTCAATTATACAGGAAATGTGCGTGAGTATCAATATACCTTATTCTATTATGATCAAGCGGGTAACCTAACGCAAACGGTGGCTCCTGAAGGAAAAACGAATTTGTTACCAGGTGAACTTGCTACGGTGAATGCTGCGAGAGATGCCATTCAAGATGATCAATCAACAGGACTTTCTGTAACACCAGATCATGGTTTTAAAACAACCTATGAGTATAACTCATACAATCAATTGGTGTCTACTACCAATCCTGATCAGGAAGGCAACACGAAGTTTTGGTACGATCGATATGGTCGTATTGTCGCTTCTCAAAATCCTGTTCAGGCAAATGAGTCGAAGTATAGTTTTTCTTTCTATGATAAACAAGGACGCCCTTTCTTAGTTGGACAAGTAGAGCAAACAAATGCACTTACAGAAGCGATTGCCAAAATGGATGATCAAGGTGTCTCATTTCAAGCTTGGACGAATGCAGGTGTTCTAACGGAAGTGACATTTACGCAATACGACCGTCCAATCGGTCCTGCGATTCCAGCTATGTTTGCCAATGGAGAACAAGAAAACCTTCGTTTGCGTGTAGCAAGTGTTATCTACTATGCGGAAGTGAATGGGACCTTGTTCGGAGACTATGAATCGGCTACGCACTACTCATATGACATCCATGGAAATGTAAAAGAGCAAATTCAAGATGTACCAGCGTTGCGGCCTGTGGAGCAAGATTTAAAATCAACGCAGTACGAGTATGAGTTGATTTCTGGAAATGTGGAAAAAGTGAGCTACCAAGAGGGTGAACGCGACTATATTGCCCATGAGTATTGTTACGATGAACTGAATCGATTGACAGAGGTTTCTACTTCAACGGATGATGTACACCACTCACGTGAGGCGAGTTATCTCTACTACGATTATGGCCCGTTGGCGAGAACCGAATTAGGACAGTATAATGTGCAAGGTTCTGATTTTGCTTATACAATTAATGGTTGGTTAAAAGGATTGAATGCATCTACACTCAGTCCAGAACATGACATGGGACATGATGGCCAAGGAGGTTATTTGGCGAATGTAAATAGTGTGCATTCATTGTTCGCAGCGGATGTCAACGCTTACACCATGGGATACTTTGATGGTGATTACTCTCCTATTGGAGCGTCCACAATGGAATTGAGTCTGCAATCTACGGACGCCTTTGCACAAGGAACGAAAGACTTGTTCAATGGAAATATTAGCCATGTGGTCAACAGTGTTTATGGCGTAACCACTATTGGAAATGCGTATACCTATGATCAATTACAACGACTAAAATCTGGAACAGCTTATTACAATATCAACACGGATAATTCGTGGTCGGGAATGATTGCTACGGATGATTACCACAATACTTATAGCTATGATAAAAACGGTAATCTGAAAACGTTAAAGCGAAACGGAACGGTAGCATCAGGTTTATTTATGGATAAGTTTACCTATCACTATGCAGACGTGGCAGGAGTGGCATCTAACCGATTGGATTATGTCAATGATTACGGGTACGATTACCAAAACACGCCAGGTGTAAATGATAATGGAGACATCAAGTCGGGAATTCTCCCAGGAAATGTTATAGTTCCTGGAGTTGGAATGACTGCTGGAAATTACCAATACGATGAAATTGGTCAATTGTTATCGGATGAAGATGAAGGAATCCAAGAAATGGAATGGCGTAGTGGCGATAAAAAACTGAAGCGTATTGTTCGTACAACACAAGATCTGAATTCATCGGAAATTGAATTTGTCTACAATCCATTTGGAATTCGCGTGTTGAAAATTGAGAAACCACGTTCAAGTGGAGGGCTCGAATCAGAAGATCAGTGGAAGTACAGTTATTATGCTTACGATGCAAACGGACAGTGCATGGCTGTGTATGACGTAACGATGAGTGAGGAGAATAATCAGGCTTTCTTAAGTGAACAACATCTGTATGGAGCATCTCGATTAGGAATGCTAAAACAAGAGAAGTTGCTGTACGACAATGATAATTTTATTGTCGAATCAAAAGATGTACGTGAGAACACCCTTGGCTTGAAGCGCTACGAATGCACCAACCATTTGGGGAACGTGCAAGCAGTTATCAACGACCGAAAAGTTGCAGTACCCATCGGTTCGGCGAGTATTTACGAGGCGGTTGTATTAATGACCAGTGATTACTACCCATTTGGAATGAAAATGCCAAACGCATGTGTAGGAGGATCACAAATGGTAGAAACAGAACACGTATTCGCTTCAGGAGACTTTGAAACGGACGGGGATATGGAAGATTGGTTAGATTGTAATGGAGCATCCAATACCGTTTCGAATGGAAGCCTAATACTTCAAGCAAGTGTCAATGCAGGTTCAGGAAACTGGGCAGCGTGTGCGCGTCAATTTATTACAGGAACGTATATTCAACCCGGAGATGTGGTCCATGTAGAAGTAGATGTTGAATCCATTGACTTCCCTGTCGCTGGATTATACTTCGGACAAGGAACAGGGGTAAATGGGCTGTATTTTAATCAATTACAAGTTGGTTCAAATAGCTTCACGTTCACAGCGCAGCACTTACTCAGTAATGTTGCCATCATAGTGAATAGCGCACAGGGTTCTGGTAACCATCAAGTGGTGGTAAATAGCATCAAAGTATGGAAAGAAGAATCGGTTACGGTTGCCTGTCAAGGATACATCAATAATGATTACCGCTACGCGTATAATGGTATGGAGGTAGATAATGAGGTGAGTGGTAATGGAAATCATTATGATTACGGTGCTCGGATGTATAATCCGAGATTAGGAAGATTCTTGAGTCTTGACCCTAAAATGGATCAATATCCTTTTATGTCGCCATATTGTTATGCCGCAAATAATCCAATTTTATATATTGATGAAAATGGAGAAGGACCAATTATCGGATGGAAAGTGAAAAGCAAAAAAAATGCTGATGGTAGTTTAACGATCACTGTTTCCATTGATGTCATGAGAGACCTTATCGTTGTTAATGAATCTTCCACTAATTTGACTAGACAACAAGGAGCGAAAATAGCTCAAAGCATAAAAAACAGTTATCGATATAATTTCGCCTATGAATTCAGTGACGATAATACTGATGATGCAGGTATAATGGCTGAGTTACGCTCATTGTATGATCATTTAGACCCAAATCAGAAAATTCATGTTAATGTTGAAATGAACCTACATTCAAATTATGCCGCTTATGTTGAAAGTTTATCAGAGGTTAAATATGAGCAAGTTTCACTGATTGTTATGGTTGATAAGATTCCAGGAGTTGCGCATTTAGATAATCCCATTGGTTTGTCTGGACTTAATACTGATGCCGTTAAAGTAATAGCTGATTATATCTCTCCAACTGGATTTGAGGACAACACACCAAATCAAGAAATTAATCTTAAAAAGTCGAATACATCTACTCATGAAATAATCCATATGGATGGAGCATCTGATTTATATACAACTAAAAATGGTAAAGTTTTAAATAAAGGATCTGGACTAATGGGCGCTACAGAGGCTCAGTTCAGTTTGACGTCCCAAACTAAAAGAGAGATTGCAGAATTTTGGCTGCGAAATGCAATCTATGGAGGGGGAATAGGAGCAGGTGTTAAGGGATACCAAAACAGTATGAATGCGCCAAATATAAAAACAAGAAAGTTTAACGGAACTTCTGGTGAATTTCGATATGATCCGGATCCGGACTCAACGCCCGTAGAAGATTTTGAAGAAATGCCACTACACTAAAAAAAATGTCATGAAAAAATATTTGTTCTATTGTTTAATTGGTTTTCTTTCAGTGGGATGCAATGAAGAAAAGCAAAATTCCAGTAAAAATGAGAAGAAGGTTACTAAAGAAGAAAAGAAAGAAATCAAACCTGTTTTTTCAGATGGGAAGATTAACGGGTTTGAAATAGGCGAATATTCCTTTGAATTACCTCAAACATCAAAGGTTTATTCTTCATCTGGAACAGATTTCTCCAACTTTTACGTAGAAGATGCTGTACATGGAAATTTTGGTCTTTATTTTGGTTTTTTTCCATCTTATCCTTAACCAGCTCCGCAGTAGTTGTACTGCTGTGGAACCAACACGCGGCTGGATTTGTAATCCTGCCATAAATAATAGGAACTAATTATTTAAATAAATTTTAATTACATCTTTTTTGCGAAAGTTAAAGCTGGATATAGAGTCCAGCTTTAACTATTCTGAACCAGTTTCGCAGTAGTTGCACTGCTGCGTATATTTTTATAGTAGTTAGTCCTTTGCTTACAGTTACATTGCGCTATAATTCATGTGAACTGAAGTAGATTATTTGAACGCAATAAAGAGCTTTTGATTTTCGAAGGGAGTAGCGAAGTAGTGCAACTACTTCGTAACGCTTAAAGGCTATAAAATAGAAAACACCATAACCAGCTCCGCAGTAGTTGTACTGCTGCGGAATCGTCATTTCAAACACTCTTTAACATCGAAGAAATACAATGTACTTCAGGAAGTAAAGCGTCTAATTCATGATAATTTGTCGCAGAAGAATAAAGCCAATCTTCTGCTTTTGAAACGTATTGTTCCTTGACAGGGTTGTTGTGAATGTAATTAATCTTGCTCCAGGTAAAGTCTTCATTGATTAATTCAATAGCGTGATTACTTGTTTTCCAAAATTTATAGGTTTTACTCCTAGCATTTGCTTTTCCTGCCATCTCAAATATATCAAGCATCCATTCTCTCCTACTTTCTGGCTCATTTTTTATTTGAGCGATCAATTGTTTGGTGGTATGGCGTTTAAAATCTCGAATAGTATCTCTTAATTCATGCGGATGATTTGTATTTACAATTAGGTGTAAGTGGTTTGTCATAAGACAATAACTATAAACATTCAACCCTTTGTTTTGTATGCAATATCTCAATGACTGAATGATTAGATCTTTGTGATTTTTACGCGTGAATACATCAATCCAGCCTACGACTGTTAAGGTCAGAAAGTAGGTTGATTTCTTTTTAATAGTATGCTTAATTCCTTGCCTCACTTCTATTTAAGTTAACAAATATTACGCAGCAGTGCAACTGCTACTGAGCTGCTTACAAATCCAACAACTAATTGTATGTAATGACAAATAAAAACACATTGAGATTTCAGGACTTGTACATCGTAGAGCCGAACGTGTAAATTTGAAAACAATCATATAGCCTTAGCTGTATTAGCTTTTCTTACTATCCATTATTTTGTTGTAAGCGCGAGACGCTCTCGCTCTAACTTTTCAATATAGAGCTCCCTGCCTTAATAAAGACTTGGTCTTAATTAGAAAGGGTGTATTCCATTGCGTAATTTGATTTGGATGAAGTTGGTATTACGTCTTAGTTCTTGCATCGTTGAACGAGCTTTTCATGCCTCTAAAACTACCTTTGCAACTTGAGGTTAATCTTCTTCTCTTATTCATAACAGTGTTGTTTTCTAACTCATTACACTGTCCGATTTTTTTGGGGATTGTAAAATTCATGAATATTCCTCAAGAATATATGCCTGTTTCAGACATTTATTAGTCTAATAAAATAATTGGGACGTCATATTTGTGTTTTAGGACTTTAGTGTTCTTTAGACTCGTTTAATTTACGGTACAATTCAAATCTAAACTAACCACAACAGCATCTTAATGAATAATTTATTTTTTATTATATGCCTTAGCTTAATAAGCTATCCCATTTTTGCAGCTAATCGTAGTACGGTTCCATCGGCAGGAGCTGTTTCAACACCTAATGGAAGTTTTGAATATCCTGTAATTACGTCTAGTAATGGATTTGTTTATCATCCCGCGAATAGCATGGATGACGACGTTCTAATTGAGTTATTCGATAGTGTAGGAAGATTTATCCAGAAACGAGTAAAAAATGGAGCCATTGATGTTCATGAGCTTTCTCCTGGATTTTACTTCATAAGACACAGAGAAGAAACCTATCAATTTGTAAAAAAATAATAGAAAGACCGAAAAATATAACTTTTTGAACTGATACGGGGAGGGAAGAATTCTAGAGATCACCTTTTATGGACACACTTCCTCCCCTGTGTCGGTTTTCCTAACCGACTAGGGACACTCTAACCTTAACATTTTTAATCACTTAATTTAAACTTATGAGGTTTTTTTCGAAAACAAAAATGTACTTAGTATTTCTGGGACTAGTACAATCCATTTTATGCAGTACTGCATTATTTGCTCAGGACAATTACTATTGGACGGATGGAGAGAAATATCATCTCTCGGAAGATCGTAGTTCAATTATTCTACACTTCAAAGAGGGCTATCCTGTTGAGAAATATCTGAAAGAAGATGCTCCTACCAAAGATTTGGCAATGCATGCCTACTACAAAAGAGCCGTACTTCAGTTTGCTGACGAATATGATGGAGAGGCTATTGATTTGGCGAAAAAAATGGTAACCGATCCATCTGCGATACGCAGTGCTAGCTTTGCCTACCAATATGAAGACGGTTTTAAGGTTTGGTTAACTCACCGAGTCGTTTTGGAGTTAAAATCAGGAACAAGTATTCGGGCAATAGAGCAATTGATGGAAAGATCGGAAGCAAGCTTAGTGAAGCAAGAATATGGGCGCACACTTATCGAGGCAAAGGATATTGATCGTGTATTCTCACTAGCCAATCAGCTCAAAGAGGCTGGGTTAGTCGAATGGTCACATCCAGACTTCTATGCAAAAGTTTCTATGGATAATCACGCCAACTATAATTTCTACCCAGCACCTCCTGATCCAAAGTTTACACAACAATATCAATTGCACCAAAATAACGATATCGACTGTGATGCACCAGAGGCCTGGCAATGGACAACAGGTGAATCTAATATAACAGTTGCAGTAATAGATGAAGGTATACTGAATGCTGGTCACACAGATCTCCCGAATTTCTTGCCTAATAAAAATAAAGAGGTACCGTTGCCTTTTGGGGCTTTAAGTGGTCACGCATATGCTTGTGCCGGGATTATCAATGCTGCTCATAACAACAAAGGAGTATCAGGAATAGCTCCCGGGGTAAAGCTGTTTGGCGTATGGATGGGGGCATCCTATTCAGAAACAGCAGACGCTATTAGTTATGCCAAACAAAAAGGTGCCGATGTAATTAATAATTCTTGGTCATACAGTAGTTGTACCGTGAATATTGCTGCTGTAAATAATGCGATAAATGACGCTGCCAATAATGGTCGCAATGGGAAGGGATGCGTTCTTGTATTTTCTTCTGGCAATAATGGATCCAGTTGTGTCAACTACCCTGCCAATCACCCTAAGGCCATCGCTGTTGGAGCCGTAGGGCGATATGGTAGCATTGCGAGCTACAGTAATAGAGGTCCCAAACTAGATTTAGTAGCCCCCTCAGCGATTGATGCTATTGGTGATGTATGGACGCTAGATCTTCCTGGAACAAGCTATACAGGTAATAATAAAGGATACACTCCTGGAAAATATTATGGGAAATTTACAGGGACATCAGCTGCCGCCCCTGTTGTTTCTGGTGTAGCAGCTTTGATGCTTTCTCTTAGACCCGATTTCACTTCTCAGCAAGTGTATAGTGTTATGACGTACTCTGCTACAGATATGGGAACAAATGGTCGCGATAATACCTTTGGCTGGGGAAGAGTGGATGCAGATGATTCCTTTATAAATTCTGCGGTAAGTAAATGTCTCGGAATTAATACCAACGCCTCTAATATTAATAGCTATGGTAATCAAGATCAAGGAGGTTATGTCAAGTTAAACTATGGGGGAATACATCTTCACGGCAACGCCTGGAAATCCATTGCATTAGATTATGTTGTAACGGAACATACCCGTGTTTCGTTTTGGTTTTATAGTTGGCCTGGCTCTGAGGGCGATCTACACGGTATTGGCTTTGATGATGATAATTCACCTAATTACTATAAAATGTTTAAAGTCTATGGGACTCAACAAAAAGGAAATCGTACTTATGATAATTACGGTGGTTCCGGATGGAAATATTATGAGATTCCCGTTGGTCAATTTTACACCGGTTGGATGAATCGTTTTTTACTTATGAATAAGGATAATAACCCTAACAATGTCTATGCACAAAGTGTTTTTCACGATATAAAAGTGTATGAAGATGACAACAAGTGGAATTGCGAATCTTACTCTAAAAATGGGACTCCTATACCACCTTCTTATATCCCTACATTAAGTACCAAAGAGGAGTCTAATATTGCGGATTTGACAGTAGATTCTGAAATCAGTATATCCCCTAATCCTGCTAGTACGCTTATCAAAGTTCAATTGAATATAAAGAATACGAATGCTGTGTGTAGCCGTATTACGAATAATTTAGGACAAATTGTAAAAGAACAAGCGATTACGAATACTAACAGAATTCAGCAAATCAATATATCAACACTACCTGTTGGTATGTACTACCTTACCGTAGAACTTTCTGATGGAACAAAAACTACACAAAAGTTTTTGAAAAATAAATAACAACACATTTCAACTTTAAGTTACTTAGTTCATAGTACTAAAGGTTGTCAAGTCATGCATGATTGTCAAGAATTGATCTGATAATATGGATCTATCAGACGTGGCAATTGGAGAAGTCGTATCAATATGATACGACTTCTCTTATTGGGGTAATTGTATATGCACAAAAAATAACACTGCAGGGTTTGGTATACGCCAAGTGAAGAGAAATATCCAAACTCTCATTAAATCAACCGAATTCTAAGTTTTGGGCAAAAAGTTGTTGGCGTGTGCTGAGTTAACGTAGCTTCGTGTCGAAGGCTCTAGATAATTAAGACCGACCTTTTGAAAATAGCCTACTACCAAAAAGAAATGCAATTCAGATTGAAGTAAGTCTGAATTGCATCCTTTTTATTAATGAGGTCCTACTCGAATAGAAATAATTAAGCTGTAATTTTACAAATACTTCAATATGTATTTGAAAGGCGATTTAAATTATATGAGAACCTACCTTCTATTTATTGCATGTTTTCTATTTAGCTCTATTTGCTGGTCTCAGCTCTTGGAAGGGTCAGATTCCTATATTCAAGAAAAAATTGATGTTTCTAGTGGAATGCCGAGTAATGAGGTTTATCATGTGGTTCAAGATCAAAATAACTATTTGTGGTTCGCAACGGATAATGGCATCGTAAAATACGACGGAACAAAGTTAAAAGTATACACCGCGAATGATGGTTTGCCTGAGAATGTCGTGTTTCGGTTTTATCCCCAAAAAGATGGTAGAATATACGGAGAAACGATTGGGAATAAATATTTCTATATCGAAAACGATTCGATCGTTCCTTTCAAATACAGCAATATCATTCAGGCTAAATTTTCAAGGTATAGAATGTACTCTTTTTATATTGATTCATCCGAAAATTATCATTTCGGTGGGAAAGCTGTAGAACTTGTTTTGTCCAATCAAGGTGAAATTTTGTACGAGTGCACTCCGGTGTTCGATTCGGAAGTTGTTTATATTTTGAATTTAAAAGAGCAGGATGATTACGTATTTACGAGTGTTTCTTATGAATCCCAGGGAGGCGACAGGATTGTTCATCGAGATAGAAATGAGGTGTATGAGAATGTTGTAAGAGGCAAACTATATAACCTGTATGGCGAAAGAAGCGCAACCAAGGTAAATAATAAAGTAGTTGCGGTCACGTATGGAGATAGGGCTATAGTTCTTAAGGAGGGTAGAATAATTCAAGAGTTATGTAAAGGTCAAGAGGTTTTGGATATTCAAAAAGTAGGGAGAAGAATATGGGTTTCTACAGCAAGAGAGGGGGCAGTTTCATATGATATTTTGGGAGACTCTTTAACGAATAAAAAAAAGTATTTAAATGGATTATCCATAACGTCAGTACTAGAGGATCATGAAGGAGGCCTTTGGTTTACAACGAGAGAGGAGGGTGTAGTTCATATGCATCAATTTGAAGTGTCCCGTTACTATAGGTCAAATATAGCGTCAAATATCAGTGCTTTTTATAAGAATGATAAGTATTGCTTAATTGGTTATGAGAATGGACAAATGGTAGATGCGCATGCGGGCAAAGTGGTTCTTAAAATCACGAAATACTTTCGAGATATACTTCCTTGGTCGGAGGGGGTAATATTTCCTTTGATAGGGACAGAAAGACAAATACTATATTCTTTACGAGATCAAAAGGAGATACCGTTTTTAGATAAAAATGATTCTTTGCATTCGTTTCCGGTTAGTGGGCAATATTATTTACTCGGAGATAGAAATATAGTACACTACTCGTATTGTGTCGGTTCAGTAAATAAGGAAACGAACGAGTTTACAAAGTTGTTTTCAGATCATGAGATAAAAGAAAGTATTCAGAAAATAGTTGTTGTTGGAAATCTCATTTGGGCAGTGACAAAAAAATCGCTGCTTCAATTGAACATTAGAAGCAGGAGTATAGAGCTTAAATTGCCAATTTCTGCCACTCCAGTAATGATTAAAAGATATGGTAAAACATGCATGATTGCCTGTCGCAATGGAGATGTTTACGTGTTAGAAGGGGATAAGCTTGTCAAGCAGGAGTTTTTAGAAATAAACAAGGATTCGAGGCTGTATGATATAGAATTATATGGGGATCAGTTAATTGTTGCAGGCAACACAGGAATAAAGAAATATAAACTTCATGCCAGGCTTAATAAATGGATCAGAACTTCATTTTTTGGTTTAAACGGAGTAGTTAAAATATATAATTATGGTGATGAGCTTTTTTACATGACCAAGAAAGAGGTTTATCTCGATCGAAACGTAAATGCGAAACCAATTATTCCCATTGTACGATTAAAAAGAGTGAAAGTTAACGATGCAATAGTTCCATTGGATGAAAAGGCATGTTTTTCTTATGACAGAAATAATGTATCGTTTGATTTAAATTCCATTTCGTTTGGAGCTGATTTTTTACAATATCGATTTAAGCTTAAAGGGAGAGATGAGAAGTATCGATTTACTTCAGATCATAAATTGACCTATTCTGCGCTGCTTCCTGGAGAGTATGAGCTGTTAGTGAGTTCGACAACAAACGGATTGGATTATTCTGCCGTGAAGCATTTTACCTTTGTCATTGAACCTCCATTTTGGAAAACGACCTGGTTCATGGTTTTGGTTGTTTTATCGCTAATTATTTCTGTGATCTTGCTATATCGTAATCAGATGAAAAAATATAAGGCTAAACATTTGATGAGAGAAACAATTAATGAATTGAAATCAAAGGCACTAGCGGCTCAGCTAAATCCCCATTTGATTTTTAATGTGATGAATTCTATTCAGGCGACAATCGCCGAACAGGAAACAGAAAAGGCCAATATTTATCTTTCTCGTTTTGCTCAGTTTATGCGAATGACTTTGAATGTGTCGAAGCAAATAAGCATTTCATTTAGAAAGGAAATGAACCTCACAGAACAATATATTGAACTAGAAATGTTGAGATTTCCATCGGGATTAGAAATAAATATTGACCTTGATGAGAAGTGCTTTAATTGGGAAGTTCCTCCATTGATACTTCAACCTTATATCGAAAATGCAATTAAGCATGGTATAATGCCTGTTGAAATGGACGATGGACAAATTGAGATTTCAGCACAAGAAGAAAGTGGTTGTTTTACCATTCAAATTATTGATAATGGAATAGGTTTGGATGAAAATGAATCCTTTAAAGAAGGAGATGGTATGAGAATTTCAAGAGAACGTATTCAGCTATTGAATGCAAATAATACCGTTGAAGTTTTGAAAAGAGAAAAAGGAACAATGATACAAATTCAATTATTTACACCAGATGTTTAAAGCGATTGTAATTGAAGACGAATATCCTGCAAGAGTGATTTTAAAGAATTATTTGAAGCGTTATTTCCCAGAATCAATAGAGGTGGTGAAAGAGTTTGAAACGATTGATCAACCGATACCTTTTTTGAAAAAGAATAGTGTGGATATTATCTTCTTGGATGTACACTTGAGAGATGGTAAAGGAACTGACTTATTGAATAAATTGGACTCGAGTAAGTATAAAATAGTGTTCACAACAGCGTTTAATGAATATTCCTTAGATGCTTTTGAACATAAGTCTTTCGGTTATCTCTTGAAGCCACTAAATCCGCTCGATTTTAAGGAGATTGTGGAACGAGTGATAAAAGTGCTTAGTTCGACTATCCGAGTGGAGCTTGAGTCAAAAAAAATCAAAATTCAGACCTCAACAGGAAGTGTTTGGGTAAGCACAAGTCAAATAGTCCGTTGTCAATCAATTAACAATTATACGGAGGTCTATGTAGAGTGCTCAAATGAACGATTTGTGTTAACTAAAACACTAAAGAAAGTCGAGATGGAAGTAATTGCCGACAATAACTTTTTTAGGTGTCATCAATCACATTTGATTAACCTGAATTATCTATCAATCCCTGAAATAAGAAATAACATATTGAAACTTGATAACGGGGATGAAATACCCGTATCTAGATCAAAAAGGGTGCTTTTCGAGCAAAGGATGAGTCAGTAGATATAATGATCAGTAAGAAACGGCTTCTTTTTTTAGAAGAGTTTGTTTTGAAACGTAGCTTTTATAGGCATTCCTAAAGAGATTAAATAAAAAAAGGCTTTCAGTAATTTTACTGAAAGCCTTATCTTGTTTAGCGCTCCTTCCAGGGCTCGAACCTGGGACCCTCTGATTAACAGTCAGATGCTCTAACCAACTGAGCTAAAGAAGCATTTCCGCTTTGGGATGGCAAATATATGTAAAAGAAATTTATCTACCAGCGAAAAAACACAAAAAAATTAAGAAATTATTTCTTTATTATAATCGCATCTTTGAAACCCCTTGATTGTACGCTAGATAGCGATTTCTTTGCTTCAGACTTCGATGCGTAAGTTCCGACTGTATAGATGTATTTGTATGCACTTTTGGTATTCAACTTCTTTCTAGTTACATCCATCTTTAATTTTTTAAAGCTAGAATCTTTCGTGTCAACGGGTGTTTTTGATGACATAATTTGAATTGCATAATTGCCAGAGGAAGCTGTCGAACTTCCTGATTTTGGTTTTATAAAGTTGATTGATGGGTGCTCTTTCTGAATAAAAGAACGAAATGCTCTGAAAATCGCAGAAGCAATAATCTCTTGACCATAGGTTGAGTTTAAATACGAAGCTTCTCGTTTGTTTGTTAAGAATCCACATTCAACTAAAACACTGGTCATTTTAGTATACTTGAGCACCTGAAGTGAATGTTTAAGATCATTCTTGTCCTTTACCCCGCGAGAATGACGTCCAGCTCGCTTTGCAAATTGACGTTCAATTAATCGGGCAAAGGAAACTGCTTTTGTTGCTTTCATGGAATGAACGTGTGATTCAGTCCCGCGGATTGAAGAGCGATCATTTCCATTGCAATGAATACTAATGAAATAATTAGCATTAATGGAATTTGCTTTGTCTACACGTTGATTGAGCGAAACATTTTGATCTCCTGTGCGAGTATAAACAACCTTTACATTTTGTAGATACTTATTGATATACCCTCCCAATAAGGTTGTAATTTTTAAGTTGAGTGCTTTTTCATCCAAATGACCTCTGAAAGTCGACTCATGCCCGGGATCATTGCCACCGTGACCCGCATCAAGAACTAGAACTACCTGCCCATTTCCCGCGAGAGCTATTTGTGTTGAACTTCCGTAAGCAAGAAGAAAAATAATAAAAAACCACTTCATGATGTAAAAATACGCTAGATTGTTTTTCGTAGTTTTGTCAAACAAAAAGCTTTCCAAAAGAACATTGTTGAAATCTAATAGCACATCCAAGTTAACGGTTGCCCTCATTGAAATTGGTGGGTCACATGATGAATGTCTTTATAGTCAAATAGCTGGATTAAAAGCAGTAGGGTGT
>JAKVAS010000190.1 GCA_022448165.1 Crocinitomicaceae bacterium
AGTAAAATTAAGTTTTGATTCTGTTATCCCGATAAATAATCGGGAGTTCCGTCCAAATTTTTAATACTATTTTCAATCATTTTTCATGTACATACCTGTAACTAATTGGAAGCGGGTAAGTCTTAATTCTATAGTTGTTTTCACTACGAAAAAATGAAAGAATGATTTTTTATTTCCTAGGGTGCAACCTTTTTATCTGAAATGTTAATAGTATAGGCAGAGAGGTTCTTTTTAAGGTTATGAATTCAACAATTTCAAAGTGAAGTTAAGAAAGAGAAAATGAATAAATCAAGAAAGTTAATTCTAGGGTTTCTAGAAAGAAAAACATTGTCAACTTTGTTCATATTGTTGGCTTTTGGGAGTGTTTGCCAAGAGATGGTAACGATTAGTGGATATGTTAAAGATGAAACATCTAACGAGGTTATTCTTTTTGCTAAAGTGGTAATCCCAGAATTGAAAACGGGAGTTGAGACAAATGAATATGGATTTTTCTCTATTGAAGTTCCAAGAAAAGAATCATATATGATCAAGTTTGTTTCGCAAGAACACCCCCCATTTCAGCAGGTAATTTCAGCAATGAAAAGTCAAATTATTGAGGTGGAATTACCAAAAGATAAGGAGCAACAGGTAAAAGAAGTGACAGTTCGAGCACGGCGATCGGAAGGGGAAGAGAACGTTAAAAATACGGAGGTTAGTGTTATTCGACTTGATATTAAGAAAGCCAAAATGCTTCCTGCTCTTGGAGGAGAGACTGATGTAATAAAGGTTGCTCAATTGCTTCCTGGAATTAATAGAGGGGTTGAAGGAGGAACAGACTTTTTTGTTCGTGGTGGTGATGGAGACCAAAATTTAATCTTAGTAGATGAAGCAACTGTGTACAATCCTGGTCACTTGTTTGGTTTCTTTTCGGTCTTTAATCCTGATGTGATTAAAGAGATGACTTTGTATAAAGGTGGCTTTCCTGCAAATTATGGAGGACGACTAAGTTCTGTGACGGATATTAGAATGATTGATGGAGATAAAAAGAAAATTCATGGTGAGGGTGGAATAGGTTTGTTATCATCTAGATTAACCCTTCAAGCTCCAATTATTAAAGAGAAGATGTCGATTATGCTGTCTGGTAGAAGAACTTATATTGATCACGTGTTTAAAATGGTTGGACAAAATTTGCCCTATTTTTTCTACGATTTAAATGGAAAAATTCACTATAAAATTGGAGCAAAGGATCAAATAATGGTAAGTTCTTACTTTGGAAATGATGTATTGAGTGTTAATAGTGATGCCACTGATTCTACAGATCTATTTGGTTTTGGGTTTAAGCTGGGGAACTTTACGCAGACTGCTCGATGGACTCATATTTTTGGACAGAAACTATTTTCAAACTTATCATTGATTCATTCTAGGTTTAAATATGATATTGGAGGAAAGTTTGGATTGAATAATGTTGTGATCAAAAGTGCCATACGAGATTTTTCAATGAAGTATGATTTTACATATTTTAAATCAAAGTCAACTAAAATTAAATTCGGTGTTCACGGAATTAATCACAATTTCAGACCAAATGTGATTAGTACGGCTGGTGATATCAGTGATTTCTTATCAAGTCGCGAAGGAGATTTGATTGCTACAGGAGAAGCGGCGATATACGCAAATATATTCCATGAATTTAATGAGAAATGGAAGTTAGACGGAGGGCTTAGATTATCTTCCGGTTTTCTAAAAGGAAAGTTTTACGGCGGAATCGAACCAAGGGTTAACACAACGAGAATCTTGAATGAACAAATGTCGTTAAAAGGATCATATTCAAGAATGACTCAATATATGCACCGCGTTTCAAGTTCATCAGTTGCCTTGCCTACTGATTTATGGTATCCAGCAACGCAGAATGTACGTCCACAGATTGCAGATCAAATTGCAGCATCATACAATGTGTTCTTTCCAAAACTCAAATCATCATTGATTATAGAGGGGTACTATAAGTATATGCAGAACCTTACCGAATATAAAGAAGGAAGTAACATAATCTTAAATGATAATTTTGAAGATCTTCTTTTACAAGGGAATGGATGGAGTACCGGAGCGGAGTTCTTATTAAGAAAAGAAGAGGGACGTTTAACAGGATGGATAGGTTATACTATTTCTTGGACTAAAAGAAAGTTTGATGAGTTGAATGGAGGCGAAGCGTTTTGGGCTAAATACGATAGAAGGCATTATTTAACGGCTGTTGGGATTTTTGATATTTCTCCACGTGTTTCGTTCTCTGCAATTTTTGAATTGGCTACTGGAGCTCGTTTCACGCCAATAGTCGGGCAATACCTTCAGCCAAATGCTGGATTGAGTAGTATTGATGTTATTAATATATATGCAGAACGAAACTCATACAAAATGTCCACATCCCACAGATTAGATGTAAATTTTGTATTTAAATCGAAACCTGAAAAAACAAAGTTTGCTTGGGAATGGCACCTTGGTGGTTACAATGTATATCATCGTGCAACTCCTTTTCGGATTACGGTGGTGCAAGATCAAGATACTGGAAAGCTAAAATATTCGCAACCAGGGCTTTTTGGATTTATTCCATCTGTTGCGTTCAACTTTAAATTTTAAGAGATGAAATTGAAAATAATTTATTGTATAGTATTAATGGCGGCTGCAATGACCTCATGTACGCCGGATCCAATTGATCTTGAGGTGGATTCTGCACCTTCTAAATTAGTAGTCTTTTCTCATGTCGTTCCAGATAATATTATGATCTTGGGATTGACTAAATCATTTTCCTTGCTTGATGGAGTCTCAGAAGAAAATTATTCGGATTTGTTGGTTTCTGGAGCAACGGTAACAGTTGAATCAAATGGTCAGATTTATGACTTTTATGAATTGACTACTGGCTTTTATGCAAGTTTTAATCCATTGCAACAAACAGGAGATGTACTAAACTTAACGGCGATTAAAGGAGCAGATACCGTTAAATCGTCTACAACGGTATTGTCACAGGTCAATTTCACAAATGTTCTACCAATCATCGATAAATTACCAACAGATACCACAGTTCATATCCAAATGGATTTTATGGATGAAGTAACTACAGATAATTGGTACATGATCAATGTATATAAAAAGAATGATAGCAATAATTCACAGCTTGACGGTGTTAATTTCTTTGAAAATGGAAGTAATTTACTTGAAAAAACAATCCTGTTCACAGATGATGAATTTGATGTAAATTATAGTGAAAAACATAAGTTTGACGGAATTTACCATGAGGATAGCGTTGTGGTTACATTATCTAATATTTCTGAAGATTATTATAATTATTTGGTACTTCGCACGCAAGCAGGGAGTATTTTTAATCAAGTTAATTTAGAACCGTTGACATATCCTTCAAATGTTGAAAATGGATATGGTTTTTTTAATGCTCACTTTCCGGACCTTAAATATTTTGATTTAGACGAGTTTTAGACTTGTTGTTTTATTCTACTTTGATTTTAGTTTTAACACACTTTTTTGATGATTCATTAAAGCAGTGTATTGATTCTTATGTTTTTATTGTTTAGGTTGAATTGATGATTGTTTCTTTGACTTTCTTTTAAATACCCCTTTTTTTATTTGGTTACCTCTTAGATTCGTTTCACTATTAATTTAATTGGTTTAATATGAAAACACTGGTAAGTTTAATTTTTTTGAATATAGTTTATCTGTCATTTGGACAGCTTTTGGAAACTGATTTGGATGAGAACAATGTCAACGCTACTTTGAATGATGGTGGCGTTTTTTTCTATAAAAGTGATATTACAGGACCTGGATATGAGGTGCCTAAAAATTCAGGTAAGAATGTGATATTTGCTTTGTCTCCTTGGTTTGGAGGGATTGATAGTCTCGGAAATATTAGAGTTTGTGCACAGAGATATCAGCCGAATGAGGATCAATTTATTGGTCCAGTTACAATTGGGACTACTCAGCTTATGCCTGCAGGGTCATGGACGGAAACATTGTTTTCAGTATCAAGAGATGAAATACAAAACCATCTAAGTAATTATGCTGATCCTAATTATGTAGCGCCCAATGGAATTTTGCATTGGCCTGCTCATGGAGATGTATCTCTAGGGTTTGATTATAACTTAGCTCCTTTCGTGGATGTAAATCAAGATGGAGTATATGATCCATCGGAAGGTGATTATCCTTGTATAAAAGGTGATCGAGCTGTATATGTAATTATGAATGATAGTGGCGTACACGGATCAGGAAGTCTTCCATTAGGAATTGAAATTCACTATATGTTCTATCAGTTTGATATGAATGATGCGATTGGAAATACGACATTCTGTAATATGCGCATTATCAACCGTGGCACTATAAATTATGCGGATTTTCGTGTTTCTCTATATTCAGATATAGATATAGGCGGGTATTCTGATGATTATGTAGGTACGGATGTTCAAAGAAACATGGTTTATACATACAATAGTGATTCTTTTGATGAGAGTGTGCCAAGTATTTCACCTAATACTTATGGGAGTGAGCCCCCAGCATGCGGAATATTAAGTTTAAATAATAGTATATTACTTTCTAGGTCATATACTTCTACTGCATCTTACCCATATGATGATCCTTCCGATTTTATGGG
>JAKVAS010000191.1 GCA_022448165.1 Crocinitomicaceae bacterium
AAGGAGGACAAAAAGCCCCTCTAATCATCAGTACTCGCGGCCATCGTTTAGAAGGTATTTGGCACAGCGGATCTCCTATGGGAATGATCATTAACGCTCTTCGTGGTATACACGTTTGCGTTCCACGTAATATGACGAAAGCGGCTGGTTTCTACAATACATTAATGGCGGCTGATGAGCCAGCTTTGGTAGTTGAACCATTAAATGGATATCGATCAAAAGAATTAGTTCCTACTAATGTAGGAGAATATAGAGAAGCGCTGGGAAGACCAGAAATCGTAAAAGAAGGAACAGATTTAACAATCGTTTCTTACGGCTCGACTTTCAATATTTGCGAAGTTGCTGTGCAACAGCTAGAAGAGCTAGACATCTCGGTAGAATTAATCGATATTCAAACACTTTTACCATTCGATATTGATCACTTAATTGTTGAGTCTTTAAAAAAGACTAACAAGCTACTGATTGTTGACGAAGATGTAAATGGTGGTGCCTCAGCCTTCATTTTAGATCGTATTTTAGTTGAACAAAAAGGATATTATCAATTAGATTCTGCTCCTGAGACAATGAGTGCAAAAGATCACCGTCCTGCTTACGGTTCTGATGGAGACTACTTCTCAAAACCAAACCTTGAAGACATTGTTGAAAAAGTTTATGCAATGATGAACGAATCAAATCCTGAAAAATATCCTTCTATCTATTAGATAGATCTTCATATTAATTACATTATTGTTTAGAGGCTTGATTTTATTCAAGCCTCTTTTTTTAACCTAAAAAGATCACACTTATATTTAGTTAAACCGATATCTTTTTACTGGGGACATTAAATTCAAAAAGCTATGGACTTCCTCATTTACTGCCAGTATATAAACTATACTTTTAAACTATCTAAATTTCACAACAAATAGTTGTAAGGAAATTAATGTTTATTTGATCTAATCAGAAAATGACAAAAAATGACTTGGGAAGAATATGAAAACCTTTTTAACAACATTCTGGATGGAACCATCAATGATGAGCCCTACAAAAAGGAAGAATACTTGAACTATGTGAAGCTAAATAATTCACGTCAAAACCGCTGGTTAAAACGAGGTAAATTAAATGACGATTTGTTGAAGAAAGTACAGAACCTCTCAGAAGCCCAATCTTGGATTTTAATCACAGAGCCTTGGTGTGGAGATGCATCTCATACTTCACCATTCATTAAATTAGTTGCAGATGCTTCGGAGGAAATTGATCTAACAATCAACTTACGAGATGGCAACGAATCAATAATTGATGATTATCTTACAAATGGAACGAAATCCATTCCAATATTAATTGCAAGAGATAAAAATGGAAACGATCTATTCCGATGGGGACCTCGACCTAACGAAAGCCAAGCACTATTTTTAGCAAATAAGAATGACGAAACAAAATCAATTGAAGACAAGAAAGTAGAACTTCAAAATTGGTACAACAAAGACAAAGGCACATCTGTTCAAGAAGAACTCTTAGCCTTAATCAAATAAAATTCCATGGTAACAACAGGAGCTTTAGCAGTCGGCAATATTAACACCGATTGCAAGGCCTCCTTGTGACGTTTCTTTATATTTAGAATTCATGTCATCTGCCGTATCTTTCATTGCTTTAACTGCACTATCAAAAGGTACACGTACATTATCTGGATCTCTATCCAATGCCATTTCAGCAGCATTAATTGCTTTTAAAGCCCCCATTGAATTCCTTTCAATACATGGAATTTGAACAAGTCCACCAATCGGATCACAAGTAAGTCCCAAATGGTGCTCCATTGCAATTTCAGCAGCTATTAACACTTGTTCATGCGTACCTCCCAATAACTCTGTTAATGCTCCAGCCGCCATTGCAGAAGAAACGCCTATTTCAGCTTGACACCCTCCCATTGCAGCTGAAATTGTAGCTCCTTTCTTTACAATACTCCCAATTTCCGCTGCCACAAGTAAAAACTTCTTAACATGCTCAAAAGTTGCTGAATGATTTTCAATAACCATATAATACATTAGTACAGATGGAATAACACCAGCACTTCCATTTGTTGGAGCTGTAACTACCCTCCCCAATGAAGCATTCACTTCATTGACGGACATCGCAAAGCAGCTAACCCATTTAAGAATCTCTCTGAACTTCACTTCCGTCTTTCGAATAGCCAGCAACCATTCTTGTGGGGAATTATACTTCTCTTGGCCTTTTAATTTTTCATGTAAATCAAACGAACGCCTTCTAACTTCCAATCCTCCAGGAAGAGTCCCTTCTGTATGACATCCAATATACATACTTTCCAGCATTGTATTCCAGACAGTCTTCAACCCTGACTCTATTTCCTCAGCACTTCTTAGTACTAGTTCATTTTCCCAAACAATTTCCGATATAGTCTTTCCATAGTCACTGCAGTACTGCATCAACTCACTTCCAAAATTTACAGGAAATGGGTATTCGTTCCTATTCTTGATCTCTACCGCTTTTGCATCATTCTCCTCTTTAACAACAAACCCTCCACCAATAGAATAATACGTAGCCTGAATCTCAGACTGATCCATTAATCGGGCTGTAAATCGCATCCCATTAGGGTGAAAAGGCAAAAAATCTTGACTAAATCGAATGCCATTAATTGGATTAAAAACAATATCTATTTCACCTCCAAATGTGAGTAAATTATCTTTATTAATACGTTCAATAATTTTTCCTATATCTTCAACAGGAATTGTTTCTGGATCCATCCCACTTAAGCCTAGCATAGTAGCAAGATCTGTAGCATGTCCTTTCCCTGTTAAAGAAAGAGAGCCATATAAATCTACGGCAACAGATTGAACAGAATCAAAGTGTTTTGAATTTTTCAATGATTCAATCCATCGTTCAGCTGCCCTCCACGGTCCTAAAGTATGCGAACTAGAAGGGCCAATCCCCACTTTAAGCATATCGAAAACACTAATGTACTCCACTCTTCTAAAAATTTAATAGCGGGTAAAGATACGCTTCTTTTCTTATCGATAAGATAAATAATCATTAAGCGTTAATTAAATCGCGTTTTACTTGATTTTTGAACAAAAAATAACATTTACGTAGGCCTTAACGTCTCTTAATTGCCTTACCATGGAACTCTTTAGTAAGATCAACATATTCTTCAGAGTACAACCCATCAGACTCTCTAATCACCAATTCTCGAATATTTACTTCTTTCTTCAAAGTAGTAAAACCAAAAATAGTTCTTATTGACTTCCCCCCTCTTTTTCCTACAATACGGATTCTCTCTTCAGGAAACAGGTTAACTCCTTCCGCACCAATTAACCACGACTCTTCATCCTCAGTAGGCACAATAATCCAACACATCCCTTCCTCATCAAGAAATTTACCTACTTTTTCAAAAAATGCCTTAACAGGGAGCGCATCTTCATGTCTCGCCTGAGCCTTTCGGTATTCATCATTTTTTAACCGAGTCTGGAAATAAGGCGGATTAGAAATAATCAAATCATATACATGATCAGATTCATACCTTAAAAAATTAGACTGAATGACAGTTAACCGATTATTCCAAGGAGAATTTTTAAAATTATGTTGACACTCATCTGCACTTAAACCATCTAATTCAACAGCGTGAATGATCAACGAAGGATTATTTTGAGCTACCATTAAGCTAATCACTCCAGTACCAGCACCAACATCTAGCATCCGTTCTTTGCCATCACTTTTAATAAGTGAACCAAGTAACATTGCATCCGTTCCAACCTTCATGGCTGAATCTTTTTGCTGAACTGAAAAATACTTAAAGTGAAAAATTGACATTAACCGAGATATAACTCAATTAAACCGTCAGGCGCTGTGATATGAAGCGTTTTATTTAAGCGATCAACCTTTTGTACTACACCATCAATTAACGGAACAAGAACCTCCTTTTCACCATTAATAACTTGTAATAAGGGATTCACTTTTAAATCAATTACCTGTTGTAGTATACCTACTTCTCCGAATGCCGAATCGACAATTGTAAAGCCAACTACTTCGTGATCATAAAAGTTCTTTCCTGACAGCTTAGGTAAAATTTCGGCTGGGAGATAAACATCTTTACGAAGTAGTTTTCGAGCAATATGCTCTTCTTCTACTCCTTCAAAACGTACTGCTGCGAATCCTTTATGCTTCAACTTAAGTGATTCTACAAAAAAGGGAGTTAATTGTTGATCATTTAAATCAATAAAGACAGCATCCAATCCTCTATAATCATCAGGATTGGTAACGTCTAAAAACAGCGAAACTTCACCTTTAAATCCGTGAAGTTTCGCTACATATCCTAAATGAAAGCAATCTGCTTTAT
>JAKVAS010000192.1 GCA_022448165.1 Crocinitomicaceae bacterium
CCAGCCCACTTTAAAATATCTGGGTTCTTAATCAATTCGATAGACAATTCATCCTCCGATTTCTTAATCTTCAACTCGGCTACATTTTTAGGTCTATAATCTGCTACTGCAGCTGCAAACACTCCAAAATTTGAGTTGTCCCAGTGTTCTTGAACGGCACTAAGCATTTCATCGGCAGACTTAACGCGTATTAATTCAAGATTTTCATGTTCTAAGGAAAGTTTCGTTGGTCCTGAGACTAATACAACATCTGCACCCTGTTCCAATAAGGATTCAGCAATTCGATATCCCATCTTACCACTAGAATGATTTCCAATAAACCTAACAGGATCAATCGATTCATAAGTCGGTCCAGCTGTAATTACTACTTTTTTCCCTTTTAATCGAGGATCGAGTTTTTTTTCAAAAAAATCTTTTATTGCCGCAAAAATAGTTTCTGGTTCGGCCATTCTTCCTGTCCCTTCTAAACCACTCGCTAACGCACCTGATTCTGCAGGAATAACTTGAACCCCGTCTTCTTCTATTAATTCTATGTTTCTAGTCGTTGTAGGATGCGCATACATATCTAAATCCATTGCTGGAGCAACGATTGTGCTTGATTTCATCGACAAATAAGTTGCTAACAACAAATTATCACAACTTCCCACCGAAATTTTGGATAGTGTATTAGCCGTTAGAGGTGCAATCACAAAAACATCAGCCCACAAACCATATTCAACGTGATTGTTCCAAGAACCATCCTTCTTATTCCAAAACTCAATTCCTACAGGATTCTCCGATAAGGTAGATACAACTAGTGGGGATATAAAATCAGAAGAGGCAGGAGTCATTATACATTTGACTTCTGCCCCTGATTTTTTTAATAAGCGGATAAGGAAAGTAATTTTGTAAGCAGCAATTCCTCCAGTAATACCAAGAAGGATGCGTTTACCTTTCATACTACCTCTCTATTTATCCTCTGGATTTCTCCAATATACTTTATCCTCTAACCATTCTTGCATAGCCATGGCAACAGGTTTAGGAAGACGCTCGTAAAAACGAGATATCTCAATTTGTTCTCTATTTTCAAAAATTTCTTCAAGATTATCTGTTGTTGAAGCAAATTCTTGTAATTTTTGCGTCAACTCTTCTTTTAACTCAACACTTAGTTGATTAGAACGCTTCGAAACCATAACGATTGACTCGTAAATGTTTGAAGTTTGTTCCTCCATTTCAACTGTATTTCTTGTAATCGTTGTTTTCTCAGCAGTGCTGTTCTTAAAATTCATAATCTTATTTTTCAAGCTTTAACAATTCCAACTCCTTCTTCATCTCATCATCGTATCCTGCCAACTGGCTATGATATTCAGATTCTGGAAAGCCAGAGACAAAGGTACTATATCTTTCTAAAGTATTTTCTATTCTTTCCACTTTTTTCGCTTCTACACTATTTTTTGCTAAGAAATACGAATTCTTGACAAGAATGTAATTAACTTCTTCGCTAAAAACAGACAATGGATAATCTTCCGTAAAAGTTATTCCCGCGCTAGCCGCAGCTCTATAATTCATCGTCTTATCATACAACTTAACAGCGTCATATGCCTTCGTTTCTATTTTAAAATATAAACGATCTATGATATTATTGCATGAATCCACTAAGTTTGATTTCGGATAACGATTTACAAACTGTTGTAGATTATTAATTGCAATTTCAGTTTCATTTTGATCCAAACTATGTTGCGGAGAGTTTTGTACAGAACACATTGCACTTAAGAACAACGCCTCTTCTGATTTCGGACTATAAGGAAAACGTTGTGGGAAATTTCCTAAGTAATATCCCGCCATATACAAATCCCCAGTTTTGTAATATGCCTTTCCAATTCTAAAATAAGCTACCTCCCCCTCTGGCTCTTTAGGAAGTCGTTGATATATTTGCTCATACAAAGCAATAGACCGCCCATTCTGGCTTTTACTATCCGTTTCATATAATTTATTCGCCATGTCAAATTTACGTCCATAATCTTCTGATTTTAGGACTTCATTGTAATCCGAACAACTTGATACTCCAAGAAGTAATACGAAAAGTGAAAAGAGTGTGATGTTTTTCATTAAAACAAAGGTAAAACAATTTAACGTTAACGTCTGTTAAGCGTCTGATTATGGTTAAGTATTATCGAATCCGTAAATTTCTTCCAATTTGTAAAACAGTTGTAGGTCGAATCCCATTCAATTGACAAATTCGAGAAACAGACGTTCTATTCCTAACAGCGATTTTAGACAAAGTATCTCCTGATCGAATACGGTAATATTTTCGCGAGCCCGAATTAGAAGAAGCAACGTTGCTATTTGTTCTTGCAGCAGCTTTTGCACCTGGTCGGAATAATTTACTATGAACCATCAAGTTGTCATCTCTAACTTCTTTATTCTTAAAGTCAATGATATGTTCTGGATCCATTGGTGCATCATAAAAGCGCACTTCAAAATGTAAATGTGACCCATATGAATGTCCAGTATTACCTCCAAGACCAATCGGGTCTCCAGCCTTAACGTCCATATTAGGGACTGCCAAATGCTTACTTAGATGCGCATAAAAGGTTTCTAATCCATTTGCATGACGAATAATCACCAAATTTCCAAAACCGCTTTTATTGTACTTTGCATATCGAACTTTTCCTGACCAAGCTGCACGAACCGTATCTCCTGTATTTAGGTCAATATCTGTTCCATTATGATATCTTCCTTTTCTCCATCCGTATCGGGAAGTTACTCTTCCATCAAACGGCATTACAAATCCACCATTCACAGAATCTTGAACACACAACCAAAGTGTATCTTTCAATTTTGATAAGTCATTATGTAATTGAGATGTATAACAAACATCATGATCCCATGTTTGCACGAAGTTTAATGTCGAATCCTCCATTATTTCGCTTTGCAAGCGATGATTAAGTACACCATCAAACTCAGCATCTTCAACATAAGCCCATGTTCTATTTGAATAAATGAGCATTGTTCCCTTTTCTGTTTCAATTGTATCAGTAACCACTTGTGACCAGCCACTTACTGAACACAAAACAACCAAAACGCTTCCTAAAATTCTATTCATAATTGAATTTTTCTTTCCGTTCACCACATTAATTAAGTTGCAAAGATAAATAATAGAATTTATTCTTTTATCACGTTAGATACCAATATGTTGTACATTAAGTCTTCATTAGGCTTCACCAAATCAAGGTATCCCTTTGTACCGTAGGCTTCTGAGGATGGAATATAGACAATCATCCTATCTGCCCTTTTAGCATTAATTAACGCTTTCTTAAGCCCTGGAATCGTCCCATAGTCCTCTAATTTAAGTGTAAATGGCTTAGATTGACGAAAAGTATTGATATAATCTCGTTTACTAGGAGTTGAGGCTATGCAATCAAATTCAATTTGATTTCCCTCTCCAAATAATTCGGTATTCGACTTATTTTCCTCAAAAACCCAAACTTTACAACCATCAATTTCGCGAGTAGGTTTGATTTTATCCAAAACTCTAACTTTTAACGTATTATTCGCATTTGCAGGAATAAGGCCTGGAATCCCCTTTTCACCACGTGCAAGATTACTTGGAATATAAATCTCCGCAAAGTCACCAACAGTTAATTCTTTCAACGCAATATCCCAACCTTTCGTTTGCATTCCAAAACCTAATATATACGGAATACTCTCTTTTTTCAACAATTCATTTCCATCGACGATAGTTCCATCATCCAACAAGACCTTGTAATCTATTGCTACCAAATCAGCATAGGCTAATTTCTCTCCATTCCCATGCTCAAACCATTTAATTTTGATACCATTGTCCAAACTCAGCATATCACTTACCTCTTGTATTTGATCCAGAGCATTTATTTCAGAATCCCCTTGAACTTCTTCTTTTTCAACATTCGAAACATCCACATCCTCCTTATCCACAACAGACGTATCACAACTTGTTAACATTATCCCTACAAATGCGAACAAAACAGTAATTATTTTTTTCATTTCTTAATCCCTAATAAGTGAATATCTACAACAATTGTATTTAAAGGTGGGATTTTATTCATATCTCCAAGTAATCCATGTCCAATATGACTTGGAATTATAAACTTAGCCCTATCTCCAACCTTTAACTTTTTAACTCCTTCTTGTACCCCACGCTCTACATCACTTCTATCAATAACCATCTCCTCATACTCATCAGGCTCGGTCTTATAGCATTCGGTGCCATCTAATAATTCGATGCTATATTCAATTTCAGCTATTTGTCCAGCTTTAGCAAACTCTCCATTTACATCCCCTTCTTCATAAACAAAGTAGCGCAATCCGCTTCCCGTTTTTGTCATCTTCCAATCCTTATGCATTTCAAGGTAAAGTCTGATATCGATTTCTTCTTCAATCGCAATATTCTCTCCTAAATGTACAGATTGCTCCTTGGTCCATTTAACTTCAGGATGTTCAATCGGCTCTTCTGCCTGATTACATCCAACAAGGACTAGAGCGATGATAATTATTCTCTTCATAAGCCTTAAAAGTACTTAGGTAATAATGACTTCACTTTGGCAATTGTCGCTTCCATT
>JAKVAS010000193.1 GCA_022448165.1 Crocinitomicaceae bacterium
TTCTTCAAGGATTGGGAACTAAAAGTAAATGAAGACGATAAATACATGAGTATTTCTTCTCCAAATGGACAGAACATTGAACTTTTAGATAAGAGTGGTGAGGAAAGTATCACGATGACTTTTGATTCTTCCAACGCGATTAGTATTTCGTCAGAAGGAGTTGAAATCACAGGAAAGAGTATCACTTTAAAATCAGATCAAGGAGATGTGAGTATAGAAGCTGTAAACGCTGAAATTAAAGCAAAAAGTAAAGCAAGCCTGACAGGTGCACAAGTACAAGCTGAATCTAATGCTACAACCACAATTAAAGGGCAAACAACCCTTGTAAACTAATTATCATGAGCAAACCAATCACCAGAGTAACAGACATATACATCAATCCAACAATGCAGGGAGCATCTGCTCCAATTGCTTGTCCGGGTTCAAGTTCGCTTTTTGTAGGAAATCTTCCCATTGTACAACTTTCAGATACCCTCACTCCTATTCCAGATACGGCAATTCCAACATCAATGACCGTTTTACATGGAAACATCCCTGTCAACGTATTGGGAGACACAACCTCACAGGGAGGAAGTTTATTATTAGGAGACACAACTGTATTGATAGGATAATGAGTGATTCAAATAAAATACTAGGTATAGGCTGGGAATTTCCTCCACGTTTCGATAAGAATCTGAACGGTCCAACAATGCTTGAAGGAGAAGCGGATATAGAGAATAGCATTTATGTAATTATACACACTAAAATTGGAGAACGCCTTTTCAGAAATCAATTTGGTTCTAACGTACACAAACTACTCTTTGAACCTCTTAATGAGAACATGAAAACCTACATGACAGATTCCTTAAAAAGATCGTTAGCGACTGGTGAACCAAGAATAGAAGTTCTAAGTATAAAATTAAATCAGCCTAACCTAGGAGAAGGAAAAGTTAACATTTCAGTTGTTTATAGAATAATTAAAGCAAATGTCACCAAGAATTTAGTTGTTCCTTTTTATACACCTAATAACATTCACCTAAGCTGATCACACTAGAAAAAGAATGAATACAAGTATTCCCGAAATATTAAACCCTCTTGAACATTCAGGCACCAATCGCTTTGAACGATTAGGAAAAGAAATGAACTTTGATTACGTTCAAATCGAAGAGCGACACGAACAAGATTTCTTAGTGCATGCCAGTAAACTTGCTGAGACAATTCAATACTATGATTCAAATGACATGCCCTCAGGAAACTGGAAGTTCTTTTTTGATTCCGCAACACCTGAAAGTCGTCCCCACAAGGCATTATTCATAGCCTTTTTAAGGTTATTAGAAGCTCTAAACGAACATGCTAATGGATTAACGAAAAGACATCTAGATTTTTACTACAAAGAAGTTCTTCAGTTTACAGCAAGAGAAGTAAAACCAAGTCGGGTTCATTTATTCTTTAAATGTGCAAAAACATTACAAGAAAAATTCCTCGAAAAAGATGCAAAACTCTTCGCTGGACAAAACAAAAAGGGTGAAGACATCCTATTTAAACTGGTTGATGAAATTGTAGTCAACAAATCGGAAATTGTCCACCATTTTTCTATCTACAAACATTCAGATGATTTTGGAAATAAACTTTTCAGTAAAGATTATTCGGAACTCATTTTAAATCCAACAGATAATATAAACGGATACCCTGCATTTGGTGAAGCACAATTAAAATCAGAAAAGGAAGGACAAGGTTTTAGTACAGAACTAAAATCGAAGAAAGAGCAAACCATGAATGAAGCAGAAGTTGGTTTTGCCATAAGTTCTCCTCTACTGCGAATGAATGAAGGTGATCGTACGATTTACCTTACCATAGAATATGATCTTCCAAAGGTTAATTTTGACATAAACCTCTTCAACTTTTCAGTAACGACAGAAGATGGGTGGTTTACTTGGAAGTCCGATAGCATTCAAGCAACAACATTGCTAGGTCCAAGTAAAGTTGCCCTTTCACTTACCTTAAATTGCGCGCCAACAGACCCAGGAATTGTTAACTACAATTCAGAAATTCATACGGGTAATTATCAATCAATTGCTCCTGTTCTTAGAATTCAGTTAAATCATAAGTATGAAGAAACAAAGAAGTTCGCTTATACAAACTGGAAGAATACCACTTTCAATAATGTTCGTCTAAAAGTAAAAGCTACGGGAGTTCGTACATTAATTGTTCAAAATGAATTATCTACACTGGATATTTCAAAACCATTTAGACCTTTTGGTCCAATACCGACGATTGGAAGTCATTTCTTTATTGGGCATTCAGATGTTTTCAAAAATGAATTAGCCTACGCTGATGTAAAACTGAAATGGAAGGCATTGCCTTCAAGTGATCTAGAAAATCACTACCTGAATTATGCCACCCCTCCAAAGAACAGTGATTTTTTAATTCAAACAGCTACGTTAGAAAATAGAAACTGGATGAATGTTACGGACAATGTCCCTTTATTCAATTCAGATGCCAAGCTAGAAAAAACGATTGGGTTTAACTTCAATGGTTTTGAAAGAAAACAAGACGAAACAACAATTGAAACATGGGATTACACTACTTCTCATGGATTTGTGCGCATGACACTTACACAGCCTGATTCAATCGATTTTCAGGCATTTGGACATTCCATCTATCCAAAAGAAGTTATTAGAAACAACAAACTGAATCCTAGTTTAACCATTAATCAGCCCTACTCCCCTATTATTGAATCTTTAACCTTGGATTATGAAACAAAGGAAGTTACTTTTTTCAATTCGGAAGAATACAGTAACGGAAATGAGCAAGACTTCTTTTATCATATTGAACCCTTCGGACAAAAGAACATTCTTCTAGATCGTTCTAAAAAATATGCCACACTTTTACCTCAATACACATTTGAAGGTGAATTATACATCGGATTGAAAAACGTAAATCCTCCGCAAAGTGTGAACTTACTCTTTCAATTACTAGAAGGAAGTGCGGATGCAAACCAAAGTAAAATATCAACTGACGTTCAATGGTTATACCTTGCGAAAAACGAATGGAAACCAATAGATCGACTACGAATTAGCAAAGACACTTCTCGAAATTTACTCAATACTGGAATCATTCGTTTCGATTTACCGAAAGATATTGACAGTGAACATCAAGTTATGCCTACAGGATATTTTTGGTTAAAGGCTGGAATTCCGGAAAAATCTGCAGGTATAGATTTCATACAAAGCATTCATGCGCAATCGGTTGAGGCCATTGAAGTAAATGCTAAAATAAACGACGAAGTCATTGCCCCGAATAGCATTAGTAAATTAGTTGACGGAAACCGAGGACTTGCCAAAATCACTCAACCATATGCATCATTTGATGGGGCAATACCAGACAATGAAGAAGTTTATTATGCAAGAAACACGGAACGTTTAAGACACAAAGACAGAGGAATCATGATTTGGGATTATGAACGTCTGGTTATAGATTCATTTCCGCAACTCTACAAAGTAAAGTGTTTAAATCACACCAATTACCAAACAGAAGTTGCTCCTGGACATGTTATGATTGCCGTGATTCCCAACCTGCGAAACAAAGGTGTACAATCCCCTTTTCAACCCAAATTGAGTTTGCATAAGCGAATGGATATTTACGATTTTCTTCGAGAAAGAATTTCTCCTTTCATATATCTTCGGGTAGAGAATCCAATATATGAACCCATTCAGCTTTCATTCAACGTTGGGTTTCATCAAGGTTACGATGAAGGATTCTATGGAAAAAAATTACATCAACAATTACAAGAATTTTTGTCTCCATGGGCGTTTGAAAATGAACTCAGTGAAAAATCAGACTTAGTATTCGGAGGTAGTTTACACAAGTCAACGATTCTGAAATTCATTGAAGAGTTGGAATATGTTGATTTCGTAAATGACTTCAATATGTTACATATTTATCAAGATCCAACAATTGCGGCAGGGTTTATTGATGAAATTCAAAACAACACGAACTACTACGCATCTGCAAAAACAAGTAATCCTGATACCGCTTGTGATATCATTAAAATGGCCTTGCACGTAGAAAATGAGAACGAACTAACCTCTATACTAGAAATTAAACTTCGATTCTTAAAAGGACTATTGGATTTAACAGACACTGAACTAAAGCAAAAATTTATTAAACAACTATACAAAAGTATTCAGCGTAAATTGAAAAAAGGAGAAGCGCTGACAAAAACAGCTATTCGAATCATTGTGAAAAACATGTTCTATGTAGATAAAATCGTTTCACTCAGTTTTCACAAAATCCTCCCAGACGGATACATCATGGAAGACGTTGACGTTGCCATTGCCAAAACATCGCGAAGCATTATGGTTACTTCTGAACAGCACAGAATTGGCGTATACCGAGCTGGTGATTACAACTGTGAAGGAAGTGTAGTAATTGGCATTGGATTTATGATCGTAGAAGCAGACTTTATTATTCCTGAAATAAAAGAAAAAAAATATGAGTACCAAGCAAGATAGAGATCAATTAAAA
>JAKVAS010000194.1 GCA_022448165.1 Crocinitomicaceae bacterium
CTCGTTTTCTACTACTGCTTTTTTCCGAAATTGTCCCAGTAGCTTTTGCAAATAGCAGTTAGTTGCTCAATGGAAATGTCTCTCCCGTCTTGAGCATTTATTTTAATTCCATCAGCAACCAGTATAATTTGTCCGCCGGGAGTACCAAAAAACGAATTGTGTTCATGGCAAGCAACACTTACTTCTCCATTTTCTAATTCAGCTGTAGCAATTTCAAGTTCACATTTATTTAGTTTCTCAATTAAAGAAAGCTCAGGATGATCTATCTCGAATGGTTCCCAAGGTTTGTAGTCCAGAGTTTTAACTCCGATTAGCTCAATTGTAAAGAATTCAAATTCTGGCGATATCAATTCGGCCAAGTACTGGCAATACATTTTAGTGGAAAGGTTTCCGTTATGAATTTTCCATTCTTCAGGTCCTCCGTCATGGAAAATTGAGAATACATTGGAAATGTCTTTTAGCGATATTACCTCCTTGGAATGAGCCATAACGTTTGGCTAAAGTTAGGCATTTATGCCGTCTTGATGTGCGGTGGCCAAACCCCGGACTTTGGTTTGTCCGACCGAGTGATGGAAGCCCGGAAATGTACAAGTAATAGGAGGGAAAGGGCCGGCCAGAGAGTCGGGCATGAACTTTAGCTATTATGTTATGCATTGTTTTTCTTCTACTCAATCAATAAAAACGACAGTTTAAACCATAAGAGGTTGAATATCACCTTTAATTCTCTAAATTAAAATTGTGAATCAAGATAAAATCGTATGAAAAATCTCCATTTATTATATTTCTTTCTTCTTAGTATGCCAATGGCCTATGGTCAGACACTTTCTATTTTTCCACAGCAAATAACTCCTACCGATACAATATATTTGGTGGCTACGGTATCTCTTCAACAAACTCCAGTAAATCTGGTTAGTTATAATATAACGGATTCAGGAGATTCAATTAAACTGGAGGCATGTTATTCAGCCGGTTGGTGGACAATTCCAGGGTCCAGAACAGATACGTTTAATTTGGGCGTGAAACCCAACGGGTTTTATGAAGTAATATTCGAAGTACAGGATGGATTATGTGACGGTACCAATATTACTTATGATGTACTTAGCTTTTCCGTTGGAACCTCTTTGATAGTAGCCAATGACAATGAAAAAATTATTCTCTTCCCAAATCCAGCAAAAGATCATATTTCCGTTCAAACTGGTAATTCGAGTCCGCTTATTTTAACTATCTACAATTCTCTTGGGGAGAAAGTGTTTGACAGTGTTCAGAATAGTTCAGAGAATTCAATTGATTTAACAGAATTGGAAAAAGGAGCGTATTTGGTTCAGATAGAAACTGAAGGGACTATTTATTATAAAAAGTTCATTAAGAACTGATTATAATGCATAACGTTTTGGCTAAACTGCGTTTTAATGCAGTTTAGGTTTTGTTGTAAGTAGTTTACTCAATTTTAATTACTTCAAGTCGATGATTCTGATAAAGTTCGTTTTCAGAACATTCTCCGCAATTGCAATCAGTAATCAAATTATTAATTCCTTTTCCAAAAGCTCTAATACGTTTTTCATCAATTCCTTTAGAAATAAGATAGTACATGCAGCCTTTTGCTTGTCTTTTTGTCGAATGGTCCCAGTAAGCTTTTGAAGAACTGTTGCAACTGCCATGATAATGGAGTTCTACTTTTAAATTTGGATTAGCTTTTAAGTATGAGGCTATTGTATCAAGAATTTCTGGATTGTTCAAATTCGCTCCATTTGTTACACTATCTGATTTCAAGTAATTAAAACCTCTAATTTTCATAATTAAATGAGCTGAATCATTAGTGAGGCTATCTTGAGCACTGAGATTACTCAATAGAACTAACGTTAATATTATTGAAAATAAATATCTCATTTTGATTACTTACAACGGTTAAAGCTAAACTATCGTGCGCCTTTTATTATTGAATAATTTTTGGAGTTAAATATAATCATTTAGTGTTGTATGGTTCTTCGAAGAATGAACGGAGCATGAAGTGTAGGTTGTGTTATGCACTTCCTTAAATAGCTCATTCCTCCGAGGTTTCTCCTAACCGATATTGATTCCTTTTGTAAAAGCTCGTTTATAGTTTTCCATTTTTTAATCAATTCATAGGTTAAATAATGCTTACTAAACAAAACATATCGATTAATGGGAAGCCAGATTAATAAAGAAACCCCACCTATTGATCTAGGTGAGGTTTATATGTGTGGAGAAACACTCCTGCTCTACTTCTTAATAAACCGTTGAGAACATATTTCATCCAATACATTGGTTACATGTACAAAGTAAACCCCTGGTTTCAAACTTTGAATAGAAATTGAATTGGACTCTGAATAGAGAACAATCTGTCCTAGGTTATTGGTTATTGTTACTTCTTTAATTGCAGCGTTGGATTTAATTGAAACTACATCAGATGCAGGATTAGGAACAATAGAGAAAAATTCATTTTGTGTTTCATCGAGCGCACTAACGTTGCCAAATCTTAATATTTCACCTTGATCACCTACCGCATAACCTATTGACGGAGACGGAAAACAAAGCCCGTTCAGATCAACAGTTCCCGTATGCTGAACAGACCAGGTTGTACCTCCATCTGAGGTCACTTCAATAAAGCCTTGATCACCAACTGACCAACCGTTATTCGCGTCAGTAAAATAAATAGAGTTGAAAAATATACTGATTCCAATAATACTTTCACTCCAGGTTAAACCTCCGTCGGCTGTCTTTAAAAATTTTCCAGCTCCACTAAAAGTTGAAATATGTCCTTCGGAAGCAGAAGTGAAATAGACAGAGCTTAATGTTACTGTTGTCCCTGAAGTTTGAGAGATCCAAGTGGTACCTCCATCTGTCGTGGTATAAATAGTCCCCATATCCCCGACAGCGCATCCATTTGTCGGTGACGAAAAGAAAATTGAGTTCAGGAATGGGCCACTTGGACTGTTTTGCAAGGTCCAATTTGCACCACCATCAGTAGTGTAATAAATACGTCCTTCTTGCCCAGCACCCCATCCTTGTGTTTCCGAAATAAAAAATAAGCTACGCATTGCGAAACCAAGGTTATTAACTTCAGTCCAATTTCCACCACCATCGGTTGTAGCATAAATATTTCCACTTATGTCTGATACATAGCCATGTGTAGCAGAATAGAAGAAAATACACTCAAGCTCAGAACTTGTACCAATGGTCTGAGGTGTCCATGAATCTCCAGCATCTGAAGTTGTCAGTATTGTGCCTGAATTTCCCGCGACCCATCCGTGAGTATTAGAAACAAACGACGTCGACTTCAACATTTCCGTTGTACCCGAATTGAGTGTGCTCCAAAGTTGAGCATTTAATTGAATTGATGTAAGAATTACTATTGCTGTGAGTAAAAGTGTTTTCATATGTTGATTTTTAAATCGAAGGTATCAATCGCACTTGGAAATTGATACTGTCACTTTATGAACGGGTATTTTGCGTTTACCAATGGAGAAAGAGGCAAGCGTTTATTTGTCTTAGCCCTGTTAGATAACCAGCTGTGTTATCTCGTTTGGCGGTTACATTCTGGGCAATTTAGAGTATGGGGTTTGAGCCAAACCTTCTATTGTGCATAACGGTCTAGTATATGAAACGTAGCCTGCCGATAGGCAGCTATGATTTCATATACAATTTTAGCTTTTCGTTTTTATTATTTTTCGTCAGATTTTGGTATTTCTCTCCAAGTATAGCTTTTATGCACTATCTTCCACGAACCCTCATATTTCACCAATAAAAAATAGTCGGTAAAAATTCTCCAATTCGGGATTAGGATTTCAGCTTTCGCAATAGCAGTATTATTTTCAAAATCAATTGATATTATCCTTCCTATTCTATTAGATTTTTTTCCTTCTTTGATTCCTCCAATGTAGTCTTTACCACTCCAAATTCGAAGACTGTCTTCTTCGGTTACGGAATAAAGGTTGAAATCAGGATGAAAGGCTTCTCTAAGTTTTTCAAGTTCTCCATTTGCTGTTCCATCAATGTATTTCATTAATGTTTCAGTTATTTGCTCTATTTGTGATTTACTATTTTCAACCTGAGCATTTGTGTTCAAACATAGAAGAGAAAAAATTACTGCTAATCCGAGTTTGATTGAATTTATCATATTATTTGTCTTTTGTGTATCCTTAATGAAAGCTAACGTTTAGTATATGGCAAGTAAGGTAGTACAAAGCGGTAAACTTTCAAGTTTGCACTCAGTCAAAGCGTTGCATTTTGTTTTTAATTTATTCATTTTTAAAAGCCAAATCAACGATTTGGCGGTGTTGGTATATAGCACTGAACTTTCGTAAACCACCGAACGCCCTATTTGCTATATACAGTGTTGTAGGTAGTTATTTTTTGTTTCTATTCCAATATGTCTCACTTAGTTCGTACAGTGATTCTGGTTCGAGCTGTTTCATGTCTTTATTTTTCAAACCTGCAAATTTTGCTTCAACCC
>JAKVAS010000195.1 GCA_022448165.1 Crocinitomicaceae bacterium
GATCGTCATTTTCTCCATCGCCATTTGGTGTAAATGCCGAAGGGACAAAAATATAGACTCCTCCACATTCGAATTCATAAACAACAACATCTACTGTTCTCGTGAAAGAACAAACATCATCTCCCATCACGACACCATAAGACACTGATGTCTCTGGCGTTGCATTTACCGTTTGCCCATTTGTTGAACTTAAACCAATTGGCGGATACCAATTGTAAGTGTAAGAAGCAAGATTAGGTATAGCTTGCAATACTGTTGATGAACCAACAGGAATAGTATCTGGAGTTGCTGTTACATATACTGTAGAAGGATCAATATTAATAACATCTATCCAAACCGAATCTGTAATAGAACAGCCTAATGAGGTTAAACCTGTCACATAATAGTATTGAGAAGAAGTTGGTGACAGCCACACAATTGAATCTTGAGTTGCCACAATTCCATTAGGAGGCGACCAAGTATATGAAATGTCTACTGCGGGCAATAAATTTTGCGCCTCTATCATTAATGTATCCCCATAGCACATCTCTACATCATCTACTAAATCTATTGCTCCATCAACAAATTGAACAACTACTGAATCAACCAAATCACACAATGGCCAGCCATTTGAAGCTGTAACATAATAAGTGGCTGTTTCAGTTGGTGAAACTGAAATAATGGAATCCATTGCCCCTGTATTCAAAATATCTGTAAAGCCAATATCAGATGCCCAGGTGAAAGTAGTAGCAGAGCCAAAAGAGTTCGCTATTAAATTTGTTGTAAATGAATCGCAAACAATAGTATCATTAGGAACATTTAAGAATAACTGATCATAAACATTAATAATTTTGATCGCCGTATCTTGCAAATTACAAATCGTATCTGTAATCGATAGGATAATTTCATAGGTACCTGGATCGTTAAAAAGCAATTGAGGGTTAACCCCCCCTGACAAAACGATTGCTTCTGGCGGAAAAGTCCATATTGAATGAATTGTATCCGTACTTTCGTTATCTAACACCAAAGTAAATGGTGCACAACCTTCAATAGAGCTTAAATCAAAATCAGCTTGTGGAACCAACTCAAAATCAAATTTGAACAAAATATTGTTGCACATTCCTCCATTAACAAGATTAAGGTTATCCTCTGAATGTGCACCAGTCGTAGTAGGAAATGTAGTACTTCCTCCACAACCTCCGCAAACCGATTGATAAACGATTCCGAATTTATCAAACCTTGATGTTCCTCCATCTACATGTTCACCTGCACCTACATCTCCTAAATAAGAACCATAAAGTAAACTTTGAGCATCTCTCTCCATCACAAACAGATAAAAGTCAAAACCATTTGGAGGCTCAAACTGAAAAGCATCTAAAGTAACAGGCATTCCTTTCAAAGAATCAGTATTCTGAAGTATATTCTCCCCCCAACCAGAAACATATACATTCCCACAAACATCAACTAAAAAAGCTGAAGGTGAAATATCAAAATCACCGTCTCCATTTCCAAAAACCGTTGCATAATTAATTGTAGCAACATCAGGTAATAATTTCATGATGAATTGACCAGAATTTGGAACAGAATAGGGTGCATTAATGACAGGCATATTTCCATTTGACTGTCCCACACAATAAATGTTATCCCATCTATCAATCTCAATAAAGAAAACCTGATCATAATCATTGGTTCCAATATAAGTAGCTTGCATCAATGTACCTCCATCAGGTGAAAGCTTGGCTATAAAACCATCTGTCTTTCCTCCTTGATAAGAAGTATTCAATCCCCCCAAAGTACCAGCTAAATTAGTTGAACTAGTCCCCCCTCCAAAAATAATATTATAACTAGAGTCAATTTTCACAGAATAGCAACCGTCATTCTCAGACCCTCCGTAATAAGTTGACCAAATCATTGTTGTATAATCAGCCGATAATTTAAAAACTACACCATCTTGTTGTCCTCCATTCGCACCTTGTATCGGATTAACCGTCGGAAAATCAAGTGACCTTGTATGAGAAGCTATATAAACATTGTTCATTGAGTCAAGCATAATCTCTCCTCTAAATTGATCCCCATAGTTTGATGTCAATGAATCATATTGCAAAGCAGAAGGATAAGTACCAGAAGTAATCTTGTAGTTCACACCATCATTTCCAGTCCCTCCTATATAAGTCCCTCCCAATAAATTCTGACCATCCTCACTAATTTTAACGGTATAAATATCTGTACCCTGAGTTCCAAAATTTGTACCTGTAGAACTAAAAGCAAGTGGAGTACCTCCCGCGTGAGAGCTCTGATAAGCAGCTGTTGTCGTTGGAAAATCAGTACTGGAAGTCACACCATACATATATATATTATTTAAGGTATCACAAATCAATGAATGAACTGTTTCGGTTCCTTGAGTATCGTCTCCACCGCCAATAAAATTAGTCCAAAGCATTGTAGTCCCATCTTCAGAATATTTAGAGACAAAAGCATCCGTCGTTGCATTTGTATGAGCAACTGAAATATTAGAAACACTACTCCATGTCAACGTTGGGGATGGATACGCACTTCCAAAAACCATTCCGCCACTATAAGCCTTTCCATCGTAAGCATAGGTAGCTGTCATCCCAAAATTATCAGTCACGGAACCTGAATATGTTGCAAAAACGAGTACTGGGTCAATAATGAGTTCAATATCTTTATTATAATCTCCTAATACAAAAGTCAAAACAGAAGAATCAGAAAGCTCAAACTCACTTTCAATTTCAATTATTTTGCCATTAACAATTTGATATACGTATGGCTTTTGTTCAATAATTTGCCCTAGAGGTGAATAAATAACAACATTTCCATTTTTCAACTTTTTAATTTTTTCATGACCAACATATTGTAACTTAACATCTTTATAATCTGCGGCTGGGTGGATGTGATATTCATACTTCAATTCATTTTCCTTTTCAAAAAAAGCCAAATCTATCCCATCATATAAATTCAAATATTCGATTCTTCCATACCCGTGTACATCCGAAGCCCATTTAGACTCATCATTTCCTAAAAAGTAATTGTAATATTCAGTTGTAGGGTAAAACTTTCTTTTTTCACAAGAGGTATTTGCTCCTAAAAAATGTGCATAAACCAGATGCTCCCTAACCTCTGGATTCTCTACCGTTTCCGCACTAAAATCAGCATGTTTAATATCAGAATAATCTAGGAATTGATACAAGATACCCTCTTCTTCAAACCAAAGCTTACCTCCGTGGGCATCAGCACGAAAAAGAACTTGATCAGGCCATTGTCCTTTATTTTCAAACATTTTATACGAACCATGTTCATGCTCTACATGCTGCCCAAAACAATATTGCCCCAAAAGACAAATAAGCAGACTTATCAAAAATAATTGTTTTCGCATCATTGCAAGATAATAAAATTAATCGGTGTATTGATCTTCTAATATTAGACGAAATCAGGCGCACAAAAGTTGATTTGTAGTCGGCCTAATTAAAGAATTCTTTACATAAAAGAAGATTTATCTTAATTTTTAAATTCAATTAAAAAAATAACTAATTTTACCTGCTATAAAGACAAAAACAGAAACCATGTCAGAAAAATTTGGAGCTCAAATAAATGAGTTCATGGAAAAAGTAAAAGCAAAAAACGGTCATGAAACCGAATTTTTGCAAGCTGTAGTTGAAGTTGCAGAGGCAATCATACCTTTCATTGCAGAAAACCCAAAATATGACGGTATCAATCTTTTAGAAAGAATGGTTGAACCTGAGAGAACAATTATATTCAGAGTCCCTTGGGTAGATGACATGGGGAATACTCAAGTAAACAGAGGGTATAGGGTAGAATTTAATTCTGCAATTGGACCATACAAAGGTGGCCTAAGGTTTCACCCTTCGGTAAATTTATCAATTCTTAAATTTTTAGGGTTTGAGCAAGTTTTCAAAAACTCTTTAACTACACTTCCAATGGGTGGAGGTAAAGGAGGATCTGATTTTGATCCAAAAGGAAAATCAGACAATGAAGTAATGAAGTTTTGTCAATCTTTTATGACTGAGTTATCAAGACACATTGGACCAAACACTGATGTACCTGCCGGAGATATAGGAGTTGGCGGTAGAGAAATCGGCTATATGTTTGGACAATACAAACGATTAAGAAATGAATTTACTGGTGTTTT
>JAKVAS010000196.1 GCA_022448165.1 Crocinitomicaceae bacterium
TCATTACGACTTCCAAAGCAGATCGCTTTTCCTTCGTATGCATTGCAGTTGGAATACCACGACCGTTATCTTTTACGGTAATTGAGTTATCTTGATGAATAACAACATCAATCGCACTACAATGCCCGGCTAACGCTTCATCAATCGAGTTATCGACAACCTCATATACCAAGTGATGGAGTCCTTTCGTTCCAACATCTCCGATATACATCGCTGGACGTTTTCTAACCGCTTCCAACCCTTCCAGTACCTGGATATTGTCCGCAGCGTAATCTTGATTTTTTTTCTCTTCGCTCATAATATGATCATAAGGTATAAACCCAAAATTTCAGTAACACACAAAAATAATGAACAGCTTCATGAATTAACAGTAAAACTAGCGGTTTAAAGAGGAACTTATCAACACTAATACTTACAAATTGTTAATAGTATTAATTAATACTTACAACATCAATAATTATATCTCCCAATTTACGTTAATAAGGAACATGTATTCAAAAAAACACTTGGTAAGTGGAACATTATTTGCTCTCATACGAATACATATCAATATGTTAAGAATGCGTCAGAGTCTTTTTTTTGTTTTTTCACTCTTATTTTGCCTAGGGAGCCATGCTCAGTACCCAGATTTTTCAGGAACCTGGCAAGGAGTAATGACTCGTGCAGGTATGCCATCAGAAAAGGGAACCTTATTCTATACTGAGATTATAGTAAGCAATAATATTGTAAGCGGTTTTACGAGAGAAGAAATGTATGATTCACCTTATTATTCGGTAAAAAAGATAAAGGGAAATGCATCAGAAATACTCACATTTTCTCAGAGTGTTGAAATAAAAAGTGAAAAAAGTTCTAAAATTAAATGGTGTAAGGCTAATTTCGAACTATCATACAATACTGAAACAGGATACTTAACTGGTAATTTTACGAGTACAGATTGCCGCAGAGTAATTGGTGATGTTATTCTTTATCGTTCAGACTTCTCAGAAATTTCAAAATCAGAATTTGACATTAGTCATTTGTGGTTTATGCAGTTCCTTAAAGATCAAAAAGACGGATTAAATGCCCCTGAGATAAGAAAGATTGAACGTGACAATTTTGTTTTTGAGCCAATCTTTTTTGATTTCGACAAATCCGAAATACGACCTGAACATTCTGAATTTCTAACCCGAATGATTAAAGTTATTAAAGGTCATTCAGATCTACGTGTTTCAGTTATTGGGCATACTGATTCTGACGGCACACACTCATACAATGACAAGCTTTCTGAACGTCGAGCAAAAGCGATAATTGCCTACTTCAAATCGTTCGGAGTATCGGAAGATCGCCTTGAAATAGAATTTAAGGGAGAGCGATCACCGATTGACACAAATGAAACTTCAGAAGGAAGACAACTAAACCGTAGAGTAGATTTCAAATTTATTTAACACAAAAAAGCCATCTTTCGATGGCTAAAATTTAATTAAAACTAGTTTCAGCTATACTTTTCCAAGCATTCCTTTTTTAACTGTTGTATCCGCAGGTTTACTTCCCAACCAAATAGAAAAAATTGCTTTTTTGAAATCCAATCCTTGAATCAACCCGATTTTAGTCCCATTCTTAGTTACAACCGTCCCTTTACCAGGAATGTAATCAATATCAATTTTATCTCCATCTTTAAACTCTCTTTTAAAGAAGGCCATGAATTTATTAATCTGAGCTTCCGTTGCTTTACCATGACTTGCATTTTTAAACCCATCCTTCACACTCTCAACAAACTTAGCGCGTGTCACCTTACCAGAAACCAACTCTAAATGAATACCCATTTCAACATCTCCATTAATAACCTTGTTTGCATCAATTGAAGGACGTCTTAAATAAAGCGCTCCAACATATAAATCAAATGTATACTTCTCTCTCAACCCAGCTCCATTATACAGTAATGTTTTACCGTTAACTGTTGCTTTTGCCGGAAACGTAACTCCTGCAACCGTTCTTTTCTGTGCTTTAACACCTGTAAAGGATATTCCAACAAAAAGCACAATTAATAATCCTAAGTTCCTCATCTTATTTTAATTTTATATTTTACATTCGTTAACCCAAAGTACTAAGAAATAACCATACCAAAATGAAAATTAAAATACTTTCTATTCTGTCGATTACTTTTTTGTTAGCTTCATGTTCAGGTGATCCAAACGCATGGACGGAAGAAAGAAAACAAATCATCATAGACAAGTGTGACAATGAAGTCTTTGACTGCGATTGTTATTTAAAAACAACTATGGAGGCTTTTCCTAAAGCACAAGACTATAATACGGTCCTAAGTGATGAAGAAGCCAACCAGACAAAAGTAGATGAATACTGGGATAAGGTCTATGATGGCTGCATGATGGAATAATAATTCATCATTTATTAATTTAAAGTTCTAAGAAGTTTTGTAGTATCTGAGCCCCGTTTGGAGTCATAACCGATTCGGGATGGAATTGTACACCATACATTTTCTGTTCTTCATTCACAATAGCCATGATTGTACCTGAATCAGAAGCAGCAATTGTTCGATAATCGCCATTTCCAGATACAGCCCAACTGTGATACAGCCCTACATTTATTCTATCAGATAGGTTATCAAAAAGTGGATGATTAGTTAAATTAATCTCCTCTTCTACTCCATGCTTAACAATGGATTGATTGAATAGCGACCCACCTAGATATTCTGCTATTGCTTGCATCCCTAGACAAACTCCTAACACTGGTATTTTCCCCGCAACACTGGCAATGATATCCATTATATTACCTGCATCTTTCGGCAGTCCAGGACCTGGAGAAATTATGATTTTATCAAACACTTGAACATCCTTAATTAACTCGTCATTTCTCACAACTGTAACGTCCGTTTTTAGATTAAAAAAATAGTGCGACAAATTAAATGTAAATGAGTCGTAATTATCGATAATGAGGATTCTCTTCAAGAACTTTATTTTTTGTGTAAACTTGTACAAAATTAATCAGTTGAAGAAAGTAATACAAATTCCTGGCGCGCCAACACCGATTGGACCATACAGTCAAGCTATTTTAGTAAATGATACCCTATACGTATCTGGACAAATTCCCATGCACCCTAAAACGGGTGAAATCGTTGAAAACGACATAAAGAACGCAACCAAACAAGTAATGGAAAATATTGAAGCACTCTTAAAAGAAGCTGAAATGACCATGGACAATATTGTTAAGTGCTCGATTTTCTTGAAAGATTTGGAAAATTTTGTAGACGTCAATGAAATATACGCTTCTTATTTTCGTTCATTGCCACCAGCACGTGAGACAGTTCAAGTGGCGAGACTTCCTAAAGATGTCGATGTTGAAATTTCATGTATTGCGATAAAGTAAACTCGTTGTTAACAAATCATACATATCAACTAACTGTTGTCATTGTTAATTACAATGTAGAACACTTCCTAGATCAATGTTTAGATTCGGTAAAAAAAGCATCTAATGGACTTTCAATAGAGACCATTATTGTTGACAACAATTCAGTTGACGGGTCATTAGACATGATCAAAACGAAATATTCGGAATTTCAACTTGTTGAGAACAAAAAAAATCTTGGTTTTTCAAAAGCCAATAACCAAGCAATACGAATTGCGAAAGGGAAATATGTTTTATTACTGAATCCAGACACAGTAGTTGCGGAAGACACCTTCAAAAAAACAATTGAATTCATGGACAACACTCCTGATGCTGGAGGATTGGGAGTTCATATGATCGATGGTAAAGGCAATTTCCTGCCTGAATCAAAAAGAGGGCTACCAAAACCTTGGGTTGCTTTTTACAAAATCTTTGGTCTTTCAAAACTATTTCCGAAATCAAAGCGCTTTGGACAATATCATTTAGGCCATCTTTCTGAATTTAAGACAAACAAGGTTGACGTATTAAGCGGTGCATTCATGTTAATGCGAAAAGATCTACTAGATAAAATAGGCTTACTTGACGAAGACTATTTTATGTACGGTGAAGACATTGATTTATCTTATCGTATAAAAAAAGGAGGATTAGAAAACTATTACTTTGCAGACACAAGTATCATTCATTACAAAGGGGAAAGTACTAAGAAAAGCTCGGTTAACTACGTTTTGATATTCTACAAAGCAATGGTGATTTTTGCAAAAAAACACTTCTCAAACAAAAATGCAAAAAGTTTCTCCATACTAATTAATCTGGCAATATATCTTCG
>JAKVAS010000197.1 GCA_022448165.1 Crocinitomicaceae bacterium
CAACTAATAAACAGCAATTAAAAATGATCCATATTCCAATAATTAACTTACATCACTAAATACCATAGAATATTTTAAGTGAAAATTTAGAGCGAGGGTAACTTATTCTTACAACTTCAATTAACTCCTCATGAAGAACCATTTTTCATTAAAAAAGGCTTCCAATCGGGAAGCCTTTTTTGATAAAAATTGTAAGTACTCATTTTTTTAAGTAGTTTTCTCATTATCCTATAATAATTCATTGGGAAACAATCTGAATCAAAAAACGGCCATCAATATATGATGACCGTTTAAGAAAACTACTGAACAATTATTTTTTCTACCTGGGAGTTTTCACCTCTAACAAGTTTTAATAAATACATTCCTCGTGATAGATGGGTTAAATTTATCTCGATACTAGCCTTTCTTGCTATTTGTTCATAAACAACGGAGCCGTACATATCTAAAATAAAAATCTCTGTAAGTTCTTCGGAGTCCTCGATTTGAATTTCAAACTTTCCATTGTTTGGATTAGGCCAAATATCGAAATCGATGACATTAGTAACGGCACTTGCAGTATTTTCATGGCTTATATTTGATTTTAACTCTCCACTCGCATTATTTACTCGTAATACACAAGCATTATATCCTCCAAACAAGCCTGATAATAGTAAATCACCACTATATGGGGTGCCAGAATTATAGCTCATTGTATTACGAAATGAACCAGCCATAAAAGCATTCCCACTTTCTCCAATGGAGACCGCGTTTACTTTATGATTATCTGCACCAGAAGTAGAAATACTTTCAGTGACATTTCCCCAGTTGCGTACACCAGAACTTGAATAACTAATTACGCCAATATGACCACTTCCCGTAGATTCTCCGATAAATGGATAGCTAATACCAAAACCTCCTCCGGGTGCAATCCCTAAACTACTACCAGAAAATTCGTTACAAAATAACACTTGACCATCCTTATAAGAAACGTCTTTTCCACGAACCCATCCAGAAGGAATCGGGGAAGCCATAGTGTACCTCGACCATGGCATTGTTGCATCATCAACATGCCCAGAAATCATATAACTTTTTGATTGTCCGCCAAAAGCCCCCAGAGTGGGAATGCCACTAAAGAAAAATGGCTGACCATTTGGAAAGTCATAGGATCCAGTTAGAAATGCGGTCCCCGTGAGATCATCAATCGCAACCCCTTCACCGGTCATAAATCCATTAAGTGAGCCGTTTCCTCCCCTCAGATCATAAACAGTAACAACAGTACCTGCATCGCGCAGTGTTAATAAGAATGCATCCGTACTATATCCAGCATGAGCAATCGTACTAGTCAAAACTGAAGCCCCTCCATGATAATCACCTATTGCGTAAAGAAATTTACGTGTTTCATCATAATCCATATTATTAATCTTATTCCACATAGGATTCGTTGATGTATTGTCATATGCCGCCCACATTAAGGAGCCAAGCGTGTTTAATTCACCTGAGAGTACTTCTGGATTATACTTCCTCACGAACAAATAGTTCTCTGGACTTGTTAGACTCAATTGGTAAGCCCCTCCTACAAAAACGTCTCCTGTTGATTCATCAATCGTAATTGATGTAGTTGATTGCGCGACACCATCACTATATGCATTTGCAAAGTATAAGCATCCTGTATTCATGTCGTACTGTGCGATATAACCACTTTTAGTTGTAGGAGCAGTAAGAAATTCAGTATCTCCTGCAATCGTACATAAATTATCTGCACTTTCCGCACTATGGAATAAGGCAGTTGATTTTAAATCACCGGTTACATATACCATTCCATTTGTTTCATCAAGAATGAGTCCTTCTCCACTGCATAAAGTAGCGCCTGAAGAATGTGCGGCCCACAATAGTGTCCCACACTCATCGTATTTAGCTAAGAACATTGTACCTTCTGCCGACCCATCTGAATCAACCAAAATATTTGGATTTCCTCCACCATGAATTTCAGTTGTCTCAGAAAATGTTCCAACCATATATACATTCCCATTTGCATCAGTTACAACGTCATTTGCCGACTCGGTACCCGTTGTATTTACTGTTTGCTTGTGCCAACCACCAGAAGTAATTGTAAATTTATGGTTGGATTTACAGCCCTCAGAGTCAACAACAAGCAATTCGTAATCTCCTTCACAAAGAGAAGAAAAATTGACAATATCCGTTGTTAATTCATCATCATAAAATGCTCCATCAAGAAGTAATTGCCAATCGTAATCAGCGCCATCTACTGTCGCAGTTATTGACCCTGAACAATCTCCTTCACAAGCCCCATTAATATCCAATATTTCAATTTCAGGACTTTGTACGGTAACGGTTGCGTCTGCACAACAACCATATGGATCACAATAAGTAAGCGTGTATACTCCCTCTGTAAATGGATTGAAATAATAATTGCCTGCAACCTCAATTACTGAAGTTCCCGACCAACTTCCACCATCACCATAATCCAATAGTGGGTAAGACGAATATAGATATAAACAATAAATATTTCCATCAATATCACTTACATCTACTCCAGGTATTATTTTAATTATCAATTCAACCGAACAGCCAAATTCATCCGTAATTACAACTGAATAGGTTCCTCCTTCGGTAACATCGATTGATGATGTAGTTTCACTATCTATAAGAATACCATCTTTAAACCATTGATATGTATAACCTGCTCCTGTAGGTGCAAAAAGTGTTATTGAAGAAATATCACATAATGTACTATCTCCAGTACTCGTCGTAATTGATCCAACATCTTCTGCGGTTAAGTCGCATTCTGAACATATATTCTCTTTTGTAAAATTATAGCTAGTTGGGTTGACGGCTAAGGGAAGGTATTCTACAATTACAGGATTAACACTTGTAATGCCCATTTTTGGATAAATCTCTTTTTCTGAAGATACCATGTTATATGGATCTTCGATGCAGGTATTTCCTATGGTAGACCAACGATTAAGTCTAAAATTATCATAATAAGTTCCTCCTGCTTCATTGACTAAGCTTGTTGTATACAGGCCGTCATCTGTTTTGTAAATTTTATTCCCAAAATTATATGGATACTCTTCTCCAATTTTGGAATTTATAATACTACCGTCATTTCCCAAAACCAGAATTCCATTTGAAAGCCAGAATTCTGGTAAATTATCACCTAAAAACGAAATATTTAAACGATCATTCAAATAGACAGCATCGTTAAATTTTAAATTTACTGGGGAAGAATATCGACTAAACGCATTTGGTGTTCCATTCAAAGATTCTAAATTGTTTAAATCTGTTCCAATACGAAAAAAAACTAGGCTATTAAAATCACTAGGATCTGTTCCGCAAACGGTCAACTTGGATGATTCAAATAATAATTTTGACAACTCTACTTGTTCTTCAAATGGAAAAATCATTAAATCTGCTGATATACTGCTTCCAAAATCTTCAATATGAATTAAAAATTCTTCAAATTCTGAACCAATATCATGTCCACCACCAACTATGTAGTAATTACCTGGTGTTGTTTCAATTAAGTCTCTTGGCATGAAGCCCTTTTTAACAGAGCTCGATAGAATTCTATTTTTCCAATGAATACTGCCTGTAGCATTATCGAGTTTCATAATAAACAATTCTTGCGGGATATCCTCGTCAATCGTAGTATTGGTTTTGTAACGAATTCCTCCCGAAACAAGAATGTTTCCATCCTGTAATTGAATTGCTTGAATATTTTCTAAGTCGGTATCTAACCAAGGAGCTGTTAACTGAACCTCTAGTTCAGTCGACCAAGAAACCATTCCAGAAGCACTTGTACGTATGAAGTAGTTATGACTATTATCGTATTGATTCCCATATATAAAAAAACCATCATCTGATGTTCCCGATTTCATTGTGAAAATTTCAACATCATTAGTAGCAGCATTCGATGGATCGGTTACATACCTTTTCATAAATCCATCAAACTCACCGTTCAGGTCAGTAGTAAAAATGGTTGGACATGGATTAATTCCAAGTGAAGCGTCATAGAGAGATATTGCAAATACAAATCCATTTTCTCGTTGATCCGTCATATCATCATTCACGAGATGAAGACCTCCTCCCATGTGATTCCCACTGGTATTATACTTTTTCAAAAACTCTGTTTGAGCAGAATATTGAAATGATATACAAATGGTTAATGCTAGGGTTAACATCATAC
>JAKVAS010000198.1 GCA_022448165.1 Crocinitomicaceae bacterium
CATCCATGATTTTGGTATTGGATAGGTTATATTTTCTCCATTCTTTAGACATTATGTTGATATAGATAATATCATCCGTTTCGCCCCATACAGGGTAATAGTCGATTGCCTGAGATTTGAAGATCAAGAATTTTGAATAGGCCGAATCAAGTTGAGAAAAGGCAGACTCAGATATTGTAAGAGTCAAAAGGATAATTAAAAGTTTCTTCATTATTATTTTATTGGTGCTAACGTTTTGGCTAAAAAGCGTTGCTGACCCGCAGGGCAGCTATGATTTTTTAGCTATTGTTGTATGGCGTTTTATTTCTTAACCATTATTCCGTCTAACTTGTCTTTATCAATCCAGAATTCTACAGTTTCTGATTTGAGTTCTTCCTTAATCTTTTCATTCTGTATTTTATAATACTGAATTACAACTCGAACCTTTATGCGATCTGTTTCTAATTGAACTATCTCGGTATCATAAATCCGTTTACTAATATTTTTGTCATAATTCTCTATTTCCAGAAACTGGTCATTAAATGAACCATGGTCAACATAGACTTCTCTTCTTTCATTCAAAATTGTTTTACCATTATTGATCAATATGTAAGCCGTGTCTTCTGGTGTTATGTAATGTCTAACACTTCGTTTTTCCGGCTTTTTAATTTTCAGCCAATCATGTTTAAAGTCCAGTTTGATTTGGGTATTCAGATAATCTGAATTAAGAGAGTCAATCTCAACATACCCAATGTTCCAACTCCCTTGTGAAAAACAATTAATTCCAATAAATCCAATTAATATTATACTTAAAATATATCTCATCTGATTTTCTTCAATGCCATACAACGTTTAGTATATGGCCAGTAGGGCGAAAGTCAGCGCTGTGCGTTTGCTGCTGCCACTGAGCCAAAACGTTGTATTTTGTTTTTAATTTATTCATTCTTAAAAGCCAAATCAACGATTTGGCGGTGTTGGCAAATAGCACTAAACTTTCGTAAACCACAAACGCCCTATTGGCTATATACAGTGTTGTGGCCAGTTATTTTTCATAGTTTATTTCCCTGGTTAACTTTCCGTTTTCGTCAAACCACATCCATCTTCCAATTTTTACCCAGCCAATGTCCTCAATGTATTGTTGTTGACCAGCTTCTTTAATTTGTCCATTATCAAACCGTTCATAGAATTCATAAATCTTTGTTGACCATTCAATAGGATAGTATGCAAAAGTTGTATCGCCATTCTGGTTAAAGTCAAAGTGATAAAGTGGGTACATATCGTCTGAGTATTCAAACTTGCTTTCTACCTGTCCACTTTCATAGTAGTCAACCCATTTTTTTGGCTCAGGACGTCCTATTTCATAAATAATTGAAGATTGAATATTCCCGTTGTCGAAATAGAACAACCATTCTCCAGTTCTCGAACCGTTCTCACATTTTCCGATTGCTTCAATTTGACCGTTGGGGAAATAATCTGTTACTACTCCGTCAGTTTGTCCTTCAACGTAAAAAGCTTTGTGTTTAATTTTACCGTTTTCAAATGTGTCAATAATCTCACCATTACACTTTTGTCCATTACACAAACGATATGCTGGCCCACCAGTTGATTCAAATATCCACCCATTCCTGTTTGGCAGCTCTTTTAAATCTATCGTTATTAAGGTGTCTGAAGTTTGAGAATGGCAATTCCAAGTAAAGATTAATGATATCAATATGAGTGTTAGTCTCTTCATTTTAATTGGCCACAACGTTTAGTGTAAAATGCGTTTTAATGCATTTTTACATAGTGTTGTAGAGTGTTTATTCTTTCCAAATTATTAATTCTTCACTTTTATTTCGTTCAAAAAAAACTAATAAAAGTTTCAAGTCTTCATTAGTCATTTTGGCAAATTCCACTTCATTTACTCCTACAATTCCTTTAATTGCATTTATTGAGTCCTCAATATCTTTAATAATAGATGGATTTTCTTCAATGTCATTAAATCCAGTGCATTCATTCCATTCTCTGAGTAACTGGATGTACTTTGACTTCTTTAGCTTCCAATTGTCAAATAATTGATTAGTCAAATATTCAAATTCTTCAGGTCGTATCAATATTCTTTCTTTTGACTTACTCGACTCAATTATCACAAAATAGTCAAACGCTCCATATGGAGGTTTTTCTTTTGACCAACTTGTCTTTATTTCTGTCATCTTTTTATACTCTACAACGTTTGCCTAAAAATAGCAAATTTATCTTGCGGCGTGAGGTGTGCTGGCCAGAAACCCAGGACTTTGGCTGTCCGACCGTGATGGACGCCCGGTTACTGGACACGAATTGGGCGGAAAAAGCGTGGCCAAAGTGTCGGACATGATTTTTAGGTATTATGTTAGGCTGCGTTATTCATCATAATTTTTAATCTGTTCGCCTTCATTAAGATACAATTGATAACTCGAATTCGAGCTCATACCATTGCATTCCTTCAGCATTGGCTTTGGCCTACGGTCAATTTCCCATCTTGAATATGGAATCCAGATTTGGTTAGTACTTGGCAAATAGCAATTGATAAGTTCGACAATTCGCATTGCAGTTGTATCAAAGGTATTTGTCAATGAGAATTCTGTACACCAATTGTTTTTTGAAATAAAGATTTGTTGAGAGCTGCCACTACGAACGGAAGAATTCGTGTTAATTACTTTTTTTCCTTTCAATGTATCGACGAGCGTAATTATTGAATCTATAGTTCCTTTGCGAAAGTGGACAGTATGTTTAATTCGATCCGCTAAATACATTGAATCTCTATTATATCTTCCAAAGTAATAACCTTCTTTTGGTTCGAATAAGAAGTAAGTCAATGAGTCATTATCAATTTTGATAGCCAATTCGGGAGGATCTTCCATATTAGACCCAAGACCAAAAGTAACGTAAGAGAAGTTGAAGTTTTGACCATAGCAAATGCTATTTAAACTAATTATTAATATGTAAAAACAAGTCCTCATGTCAATGCAGCCTAACGTTTGCCTAAAAATAGCAAATTTATTTTGCGGCGTGATGTGCGTTGGCAAGAAACCCCGGACGTTGGCTGTCCACCGAGTGTTGGCACCCCAGGATACTGGACACGCAAATGGGAGAGAGAAGGGCGGCCAAAGGGTGGACATGATTTTTAGGTATTATGTTATACCTAGTTTTCTACTTCCTTTTTGAGCGCTTACTGGCAGCTCTTTCCTTGATGATTTCTAGTTTGTCGATTATTGGAAGTCCGATTTCATTTGAAGCCTGAGTAAGATATTTTCGAGCTTCCGACAAATCCGTAAATTCTTTCAATTCCGTTAATTTACTCTCTTTATTTAGTAAGGAGACAGAATATGAGTTTGTTCGAAAAGTAGTGCTTGTTCTACCGATTGCTTGACTGCTGCTATTTGGTCCAATTACTAAATGCGTAAAATGCTCTATATTAATCCATTTTCCGATTTTTAAAAATAGAAAAAGATGGTAGGATTTGACTTTCTTTTCTTTGATGTTTACTATTACTCCACTTATTGAAAGCAAGACAAATATTCCACAAATTAGAAAAATGACACTTGCTATTACACTTGTCGTAAGCAATCCGAGTCCGATAATAGCAATAACTGAACCTATATAGAAGAATTTAAATGTTGGCTGTGGTGGTGAACTAAAATTCGTCATGGATTTAAGGTTCCCTAATTAGGTATAACGTTCCGTGTATGGTGGCGTAGCATCCCGTAGGGTGCTATGCACTATACACATCTTAAGTTTACAAAACATTAAATTTAAGACTAAATCAGAAAGAACAAAAGAGAGGAATAAGATTAATATACACAGAGAAGCAAATGACTTCGTCAACATAGGTAATCCCCTCTCTTTTCTACTTCAATTTCGTACAGTTCTTTGAGACTTGAGATCTCGTTTTTAAGTAGTTGAAATCAAAGTAGATTGTTCCTTCGTCAACATAAAATAAAGATATGAGTTATTTTGGAATAGACATCAGTAAAGATGTATTTGATGTAGTAGATTCATTTGGGAATCATCATCAATTTACGAACGATTTTAAGGGGTATAAAAGCTTTAAGAAAATCTTAAATAAAGAAAGTCATTGTGTAATGGAAGCTACGGGCTATTATCATTACAAACTTGCCTATTATTTATTAG
>JAKVAS010000199.1 GCA_022448165.1 Crocinitomicaceae bacterium
TGATAAAATTTAGTATCTCACCATTGAGTACAGACTTAAATGAAGCAATTGAACATAAGATCAACTTTAAAACAAAACCAATGGGAGCATTGGGAATGCTTGAGGAGATCGCTGGGAAAATTGCTCAGATACAAGGAACATTAACACCAGAATTGAGCGAACCGCATATATTGGTGTTTGCAGGGGATCATGGTTTAGCTAATGAAGGAGTTAGTGCATTTCCACAAGAAGTAACTCATCAAATGGTATTGAATTTCTTGGGAGGAGGAGCTGCAATAAATGTATTTTGTCGTCAGCATAAAATTCAATTAGGTGTGGTTGATGCAGGTGTTAATTTTGACTTTGGAAGTCCAGAAGGATTAATAAATGCAAAGATTTCAAATGGAACAGCTTCTGCGCTGAAAGGAAAAGCAATGTCGATTGAACAGGTTGTTGAGGCGATTGAAAAAGGAGCTAAGATAGTTCAAGAAGATGTTTCTCCTGATTGTAATATTATTGGCTTCGGTGAAATGGGAATTGGAAACACTTCCTCTTCTGCATTAATTATGCATTACATCACGGAACTTGATATTGAAACTTGTGTAGGTAAGGGAACTGGGGTTAATTCTGAACAACTTCAAAAGAAAATATCTATTTTAAAAGAGGTGATTGAGTTTCATGGTCGATTGGATGACCCATTAGACATCCTATCAGCTGTAGGTGGTTTTGAAATTGCAGAAATGGTTGGAGCATATCTGCAATCTGCGAGTGATAGAAAAGTAATTCTTGTAGATGGATTTATCGCCACTGCGGCCTATGCGATTGCTCATAAAATAAATCCGGCGATTGCCGATTATGCAATTTTTGCTCATCAGTCAGATGAAAAAGGGCATGCAATGTTCTTAGGCGCGTTGAATGTTGATGTTGTCTTAAATATTGGATTACGACTAGGAGAAGGAACAGGAAGTGCATTGGCTTATCCATTGGTTAAGTCTGCAGTAAATTTCTTAAATGAAATGTCGAGTTTTGAGGATGCTGGGGTATCTAACAAAGACTAATAATAAAAAGAGAAAATCGAGGAACGAAGAATGAAGGATGAGTTTCAAACTTTTTTGAATGCATTACAATTTTACACGCGCATTCCGTTAGGGAAATTAGTAAAGTACACGCCTAAACGTCTGGAGAATTCGATTCGCTATTTTCCAATAATCGGAATTATAGTAGGGGGAATGACAAGTGTTAGTGTAATATTTTTCGATGGACTTGTTGGGACCCTATCTGCAGTAATAATTGGTTTACTCGTTGGTGTTTTAATCACGGGAGCTTTGCATGAAGATGGTTTGGCTGATTGCTGTGATGGATTTGGAGGTGGTTGGACAAAAGATAGAGTTTTAGCTATAATGAAAGATAGCACTATTGGAGTTTATGGTGCTATAGGTTTAATATTTTTATTTACGCTTAAAGTATCTTTTTTATGGCAATTATATACCCTAAGTTCGCATTGCGTTTTTATCTATTCCATTGTTTTAACTCAGGTTGTGAGTCGTTCTACTACTGGTTTAATAATGTTATTTCTAGATTATGCGAGATCAGATGATAGTTCTAAATCTAGTGGAGTGGCAAAGCGCCTTTCCTTCTTTAATACGATCATGTTACTTGGAATTACAGGATTAACTTTTGGAGCAGATCACTGGTTTCTGATTGGTCCCAAAATGCTTTGGATGCTACCCATTTTAGTTGTTTTGATGTTTTTACTTGGTTTTTACTTTAAGCGAAGAATTGGAGGGTATACAGGAGATTGCTTGGGAATGGCGCAGCAACTTTCAGAATTAGTCATATATGGGACTTTTGTTGCTTTATGGAGTTAGTATTGATTCGACATACAACTCCTGCCATTGAAAAGGGTATTTGTTACGGACAATCTGATTTAGATGTCGCCGATTCTTTTGAAGCAGAACTAATGCCTATTTTGAAAGAACTTGGAAGGCAATCAAAAGTATATTCCAGTCCTTTAAAGCGCTGTCGTCTATTAGCAGAAAGGATAGGAGAAGAGGTTGTTTTAGACGATAGGTTAATGGAAATGAACTTTGGCGATTGGGAGCTTCAACCTTGGAGTGATATTCCGAAAGAAGAAATTCAACCTTGGTACGATGACTTTGTTAACGTTCCAGCAAAGAATGGAGAGTCTTTAAAGGAGCTTTCGGTTCGTGTAGAAAGTTTTTTGAATAAACTGATCAAATCTGGAGAACAAAAAGTTGTATGTTTTACGCATGCTGGAATTATCCGAATAATTAATGGAATAATAGAGAATTTGAATTTGAAGCAAATTTTTGATTTGAAGTTAACGTATGGAGAAATTGTACGTTTCTCTCTCTGATACAAAAAAAAATGGCGTTTCGGAATTCCAAAACGCCATTTTAAGATTAAATCAATTTAAACAAACTTACTCTTGATTGTATTCACTGTGCCATTCGGCATCTTCAGGTCCATCTCCTTTATGCCCATCCAATTGAATAATAAAACTCTTTGATGGGAAGTATGGTGTGATGTGAATGTCCAACAATACTCTATCCTTTTGATTTGGATCTTGCTCGATCTTCATTACTTTAAATTTCTCAATCAAACTTGAAGGTCCTTTGATTCCGTCTAAGAACTTAACAATTTGACTTCTTAAATCTGCTTCAGTACGAGTTGTCCAATTTTCGAATGCTCTTCTGTTCAAGAAATCAAATAATACCTTTGTAATGTGGTCAAATACTCGGACAACGGAATATGTTTGTAATCCAAGATTATCACCATTAAATAATGTCTTCGCTGAGAACGCCATTACTTTGCTATATTCATTAACCATTGGTACAAGTCCAGAACGCTCCAATTCAGAAATTTCACTCTTTTTAAGATCGAAACGTACATTTTCCACTTCATTAATTCCTCCATATTTCTTACCGGCAACTACTTGAGCCATAAGAGTACCATAAATTTTCCCCGCTAAAGCAGATGATGGCGGAACATAAAGATTATCTGCTTCCCCTGAAACTTCATCCTTCTTTCTTCCTAATAACCAGTTACATGTCATCAAGGTGTTTGATTTAAAAATATCTCCTCCAGTATGGTTTGCATTAACAAAGATGTCTAATACATCATCAGGAGATTCTAAATCTTGAAAATCCGTAACTAAAGCGGCTTTATTTTCATAAGCAATTTTAGACCACTTATCCAGCACAGCATTAGAACCTAAATAACCAGGAACATTAAGGATACCGTAGTTATTTCTTAAATCCAACCTGTCAAAATTTTGCTTCAATTCATTCGAAACGAAATCGATGAAAAGAGGATTGTCAAGATCTCTCAGTTGCTCAGGATCAGCATTAAGAATTGTGATGTTTTTTACTTTGTCTTCTTCCGTATTTTTATAGAAGTGAGCTACTGATCGGTAAGAACGCTCAAGATTTTTCGAAGATTCTAAAACAGACTTAAGATTACTATTCAATAATTCATCAGCTTTTTGAGAACGTTCTATAGAAATATCGCGCATTCCTTCAACATCCTTTCCACTTTTTAAAAGATCGATCCAAATACTTAAGCGATTTGCTAAATTTTCTCGTTCAGATCCCCACTGTTCATCTTCTAGAAATATATTTCTACGTGCTTTTCTTTTTGGATTTAGGTTAGAGAATCCATCAATAATATTTTCTAAAAACGAAAAACCTCCGTATTCCGCTAATATGTCTAAGGGAGAATTTGCTACTAATGTTTCGGATGATTGACCTTCAACTGCCTTTTTTCCTGTTTGAACTTTTTCAGCCATAATAATTTCTTTTTAGGTAGGTTATTTTTTAGTCATTTCTGCCAATGAAGACTCTAATGTCTCAATGATTGCGGCTCTAGTGTCTGGATTATCCAATGCTTTTTTCAACGCTCTGTTTGAAGTAAGCTGACGAACAATTTTCGTGTTTTGTTCTTTCTCGATATTTAACTTATTTAGAAATTGGCTATTCTCCTGGATTGCTTTTGGATTAAAATCTCCTAGGTTCTCAAAATTTATTGTCTCTTTGACATCCGTCCCATTTTCGTCTTGAAATTCAACGTCTAATTTTGGAGAAAATTTTTCGAATACTTGCTCAACAGTTTCTAGGTTATAGACTGCT